>JAOPWM010000048.1 GCA_025965695.1 Blastococcus sp. | reverse complement strand
GGTTGTGGATCACGAAGATCTGGCCGTCGCGCAGCAGCTCGCGGCGGATGGCGGCGGCCATCTGCTTGTCCTCCCACGCGCCGACGTAGGTGAGCACCGGGTGCCGCTCCTCGGGCGGAGTGAGGATCGTCGACATCTCCCGGATGCCGGTCAGGCTCATCTCCAGCGTGCGCGGGATCGGGGTGGCCGACATCGACAGGACGTCGACCGCCGTCCGCATGGCCTTCAGGTACTCCTTGTGCTCGACACCGAAGCGCTGCTCCTCGTCGACGATGACCAGGCCGAGATCCTTGAACCGGGTCGTCGGCTGCAGCAGCCGGTGGGTGCCGACCAGCACGTCGACCTCGCCGGCGGCCAGCTTTCGGATGACCTCGTCGCTCTCGGTCTTGGACTGGAACCGGGAGAGCACGGCGACGGTCACCGGGAACTGCGCGAAGCGCTCGGAAAAGGTCTTGAAGTGCTGGTTGGCCAACAGCGTCGTCGGCACGAGGACGGCGACCTGCTTGCCGTCCTGCACCGCCTTGAACGCGGCGCGGATCGCGATCTCGGTCTTCCCGTAGCCGACGTCACCGCAGATGATCCGGTCCATCGGGACCGGCAGCATCATGTCGGCCTTGACCTCGTCGATGGCGCCGAGCTGGTCGGGGGTCTCCTGGAACGGGAAGGCGTCCTCGAGCTCGCGCTGCCAGACGGTGTCGGGGCCGAAGGCGTGCCCCGTGCTCGCCATGCGCGCGGAGTAGAGCCGGATCAGCTCGGCGGCGATCTGCTTGACCGCCTTGCGTGCCTTGCCCTTGGTCTTCGCCCAGTCCGCGCCGCCCAGCTTGGACAGCGCCGGCGCCTCTCCCCCGACGTAGCGGGTGAGCTGGTCGAGGGCGTCGGTCGGCACGAACAGCCGGTCCGGCGGCTGGTTCTTCCGCGACGGCGCGTACTCGACGATCAGGTAGTCGCGCTGGCCGCCGTTGACCGTGCGGCTGATCATCTCGATGTAGCGGCCGACGCCGTGCTGCTCGTGGACGACGAGATCCCCGGGCTGCAGCTGCACGAGGTCGACGGCGTTGCGACGGCGGGCCGGCATCTTCGACGCGTCCCGCATCGAGGTGCCGCGCTGACCGGTCAGGTCGTGCTCGGTGAGCAGCGCCAGCCCGACAGCCGGGAACGCGAACCCGGACTCCAGGCTGCCCTGGGTGACGTGGGTCAGCCCGGCGTCCGGGGGACCGGCGATGTCGGGCACCAGGCGGACGCCGAGGTCTGCTTCGGTGAACTGGTCGGCGGCGCGCTGGGCCGGGCCGGGGCCGGCGAAGGTGACGACGACCCGCCAGCCGTCGCGGTGCCAGCCGCGCATCTGGTCGATGGCCTTGCCCTGGTCGCCGTGGAAGCGCTCGACCGTCGCGGCGTCGAGGGTGATGTGCTCCTCGTCGTCGTCCGCCTGGAGCGTGAACGCGCCGGTGGTCCACCAGGGCAGTCCCCGGATGCGGGCCGCGGTCTCGATCTCCGCGAGGTCCCGGAAGGACGACGCCCCGAGGTCGATCGGGGCCTGTCCCACCTCGGCCGCCGTCGACCAGGAGGCGGCGAGGAACTCCTCGGCGGTGCGCACCAGGTCGGCGGCCCGGCTGCGCACCCGCTCGGGGTCGCAGACCAGCACGTGCGTGCCACGGGCGACCAGGTCGGTGAGCAGCTGCATCTCGGCACCACCGATGAGTGCGGGGATCAGCGACTCCATGCCCTCCACCGCGATGCCCTCGGCCAGCTTGCCGAGCACCTCGGTCAGCTCGGGGTGCTCCACGGCCAGCGCGGCGGCGCGGGCGCGGACCTCCGGCGACAGCAGCAGCTCACGGCAGGGCGGCGCCCAGAGCCGCTCGGGCCGCTCGTCGAGGGAGCGCTGGTCGGCCGCGGAGAAGTAGCGCATCTCGTCCACCTCGTCGCCCCAGAACTCCACCCGTACGGGGTGCGGCTCGGTGGGCGGGAAGACGTCGAGCAGACCACCCCGGACGGCGAACTCGCCGCGCTTCTCCACCAGCTCCACGCGGGTGTACGCGGCGTCGGAGAGGGCACGGGCGACGTCCTCGAGGTCGGCGGCGTCGCCCGGCTTCAGCTCGACCGGGACGAGGTCGCCCAGTCCGGGCGACAGCGGCTGCAGCACGCTGCGCACCGGGGCGACGAGCACGTCGATCGTGCCGTTGTCGCCGGGATGGGTCAGGTCGCGGAGGACGGCGAGCCGACGGCCCACCGTGTCGGCGCGAGGGCTGAGCCGCTCGTGGGGCAACGTCTCCCAGGCGGGGAAGGTCTCCACCCGCCGGCCGGGGACGAAGCAGCGGAGCAGGTCGGCCACCTGGTCGGCGTCCCGCTCGCCCGCGGTGACGACCAGGACCGGCACCCCGGCCCCCGGCTGCTGCACGGCGAGCGCGGCGGCGACCAGCGGCTGCACCGGCGGTGGCGCGGTGACCGCGAGGCTCGCCCGGCCGGCCGAGGCCACCACGCGCGCCATGCCGGGATCGGTGAGGACGACGTCGAGCACGCCGCGCAAGGTCACGCTGAAGACTCCTGGGATCGGGCGGCCGCGCACATGCCGCCCGGTGCGGCAGGGGCCGGACTCCCAGGTTAGTCCGCTGGGCCCGGCCATGCCGCCGTCGTCCTCAGCCGTGCCGCCGTCGTCCTCAGGAGGTGAGGGCGCGGGCCACGCGGCCCACGGGTTCCTGGGCGTCGATGGCGGCGAGCGCCTTGCGCAGGATCGTGCTGGAGGTGTGCATCGTGTACGGGAAGTAC
>JAOPWM010000046.1 GCA_025965695.1 Blastococcus sp. | reverse complement strand
GACGCCGGACGCCCCGCCGGCCGAGAGGGCCGTCGGGGCGTCCGAGGTCGGCCTCCTCCCGGGCACCGCCCCGAGCGTGCGGGGGGTGGGGAGGAGGGGGTCCTATCTCAGGTGGGGTCGGGGTCGTTCGGCCCCTGCCGGCGGCCGGTGCCCTCCAGCAGCTCGCTGGCGTAGGGCTGGTGCCGCTTACCGGCGTGCGCTTCGGCCTGCAGCCGCTCCAGCAGGTGCGGATAGTGCGCCTCGAACGCGGGCCGCTCGGACCGGATCCGCGGGATCTCCACGAAGTTGTGGCGCGGCGGCGGCGAGGACGTCGCCCACTCGAGGGAGTTCCCGTGGCCCCACGGATCGTCGCGCAGCGCCAGCTGGCCGTACTTCCACGACTTCACCACGTTGTAGAGGAACGGGATGGTCGAGGCGCCGAGGATGAACGCGAAGATCGTGGAGATCGTGTTCAGCGTCGTGAACGTGTCCGTCGGCAGGTAGTCGGCGTACCGGCGCGGCATGCCCTCGTTGCCCAGCCAGTGCTGGATGAGGAACGTGCCGTGGAAACCGATGAACGTCAGCCAGAAGTGCAGCTTCCCGATCTTCTCGTCCATCATCCGGCCGCACATCTTCGGGAACCAGAAGTAGATGCCGGCGTAGGCGGCGAACACCACGGTGCCGAAGACGACGTAGTGGAAGTGCGCCACGACGAAGTACGTGTCGGAGACGTGCCAGTCCAGCGGGGGGCTGGCCAGCAGCACGCCGGTCAGGCCACCGAAGAGGAAGGTGACCATGAAGCCGACCGACCACAGCATCGGCGTCTCGAAGGTCGTCTGACCCCGCCACATGCTGCCGATCCAGTTGAAGAACTTGATGCCGGTCGGGACCGCGATCAGGTAGGTCAGGAACGCGAAGAACGGCAGCAGCACCGCGCCGGTGGCGTACATGTGGTGCGCCCACACCGCGAGGGACAGCGCGCCGATGGCCAGGGTGGCGAAGACCATGCCCTTGTAGCCGAACAGCGGCTTGCGGCTGAAGACCGGGATGATCTCGGTGATGATGCCGAAGAACGGCAGCGCGATGATGTAGACCTCGGGGTGCCCGAAGAACCAGAACAGGTGCTGCCACAGCATCGCCCCCCCGTTCTCACGGGAGTAGATGAGGGCGCCCAGGTTCCGGTCGGCCAGCAGCGCCAGCAGCGCCGCGGTCAGGATCGGGAAGGCCAGCAGGATCAGCACGCTGGTGACGAGCGTGTTCCAGGTGAAGATCGGCATGCGGAACAGCGTCATGCCGGGGGCGCGCAGGCAGACGATCGTGGCGATGAAGTTGACGCCACCGAGGATCGTGCCCAGACCGCTGACCGCCAGGCCGACGATCCAGAGGTTGGCACCGGCACCCGGGGAGTTCACGACGTCCGACAGCGGGGTGTAGGCCGTCCAGCCGAAGTCAGCGGCGCCACCGGGGGTGAGGAAGCCCAGCATGGCCGTCGTCCCACCGAAGAGGAACAGCCAGTAGGACATGGCGTTCAGCCGCGGGAACGCGACGTCCGGGGCGCCGATCTGCAGCGGCATGATCAGGTTCGCGAAGGCGAAGAACAGTGGCGTCGCGAAGAACAGCAGCATGACCGTGCCGTGCATCGTGAACAGCTGGTTGTACTGCTCCGGCGACAGGAACTGCATGCCCGGCCGCGCCAGCTCGCCACGCATGAGCATGGCCATGACGCCGCCCAGGATGAAGAACGAGAACGACGTGGTCAGGTACATCAGACCGATGGTCTTGTGGTCGGTGGTCCGCAGCAGGTTGGACAGCCGCGAGCCTCGCTCGACCACACGAGCCGGGCTCGGCCGACTCACGATGGGCGCCGGTGCAATCGTCACGCTCCGGATCGTAGACGGTGGGTTCCCGGCACTTCGGCGGGACGGGAGAGGCGCGCCGATGACCGGTCGGGCTGGTCCGGACACATCCGGTCAGGAGGACCGTGCGGGCGCCGTCCGGTAGGTGCTGATCTGCACGGAGACGGTCACGTCGAGTGGCTCGGGGAAGCCGCTGAGCGACGTCCGGACGTCGTCCCGCGCCAGGTGCCGGGCGTGCGGGCCCATGCCCACCAGCGTTCCGACGGCCGCCCGGTCCAGCCGGAGCCGCTCGCGGTGCACGGCCGTAGCGACCGGCTCCAGGTGTGGCTCGAGCGTGGCAGCCAGGCGGGCCGCCTTGTCCGGGTCGACGCGCAGCAGCCCGAGCGGCCCGACCAGCTCCCTCAGGTGGTCGGCGGCCGGGGTGACGACGACGAGGCGGCCGTCGTCCCTCAGCACCCGGGCGATCTCCGGCCCGTTGCGCGGCGCGAACACCACGAGCACCCGGTCGACGACGCGGTCGGCGACAGGGAGCCGGGCCCACGTGTCGGCCACCACGGCCACCGCCCGAGGATGGGCGCGGGCGGCCCGGCGGGCGGCGTACGGGGACGAGTCGAGCGCCACTGCCACAGCGGCGGGCAGCCGGTCGAGGACGCCGGCGAGGTGGTGGCCGGTGCCTGCCCCGAGGTCGAGCAGTGCGCTCGGCGCCGGACCGTCGGCGACGGCGTCGGCCAGCGCGTGCGTGACCCCTGCGTAGTGACCGGCCTCGAGGAACGCCACACGGTCGGCGACCATCTGCGCCGAGTCCCCGGACGGGGGCCGGTGCCCGGGCGGCAGCAGGGTGACGTGGCCCTGGCGGGCGCGGTCGAACCGGTGTCCCGCGGCGCACTCCAGGCCGGTCTCCCCCGCGGTCGCCGAGAGCCGGGCCCCACAGACCGGGCAGGCCAGGATCGCGACCGCCCGCGGGTCCAGCGGGGCGGTGATCACGTCCGCGGCGGGACGGCGTGGAAGGTGACGTCCCGGAGCTCGCCGTCGGCAGCGACGGCGGTGACGTAGGTGCCGTGCGGCTGCCGCCGCCGGTCGGTCGGCGAGCCCGGGTTGAGCAGCCGCAGCCCGGTCGGCGCGGTCGTGTCCCACGGGATATGGCTGTGCCCGAAGACGAGGACGTCGGTGTCGGGGAACCGGGCAGCGCAGCGGGCCTCACGCCCCGTCCTGTCACCTGTCTCGTGCACGACGGCGATCCGGACGCCCTCGACCTCGGCCCGCGCCACCTCGGGCAACCGCTCGCGGAGCGTCCCGTGATCGTTGTTGCCGTACACGCCGACCAACCGCCGGGAACGCGCCTCGAACAGGTCCAGCAGCGCCGCGTCGACCCAGTCGCCGGCGTGCACGACGACGTCCGCAGCCTCGATCGCCGCCCACAGGGAATGAGGTACGTCACGTGCCCGGTGAGGTACGTGCGTGTCGGCGGTCAACACCAGCGAAACAGACACGACGACATGGTTGCAGGCGGCTACGTTGCTCCCTCGGCCGATGACCCGGTCCCATCCGCTCGAACACTGAGGATCACCCGTGACCGACCCCGATCTGTCCCCTGCCGCACGGAGCACGGAGCTCCGCGCCGACGAGCCCTACGAGCGACGCTGGCTCGCCCTCGCCGTCATCGCGGTGACCGTCCTGATGGTCATCCTCGACGCCACGATCGTGAACATCGCCCTCCCGGCCGTCTCGGTCGACCTGCACATCACTCCCGCGACCCAGCAGTGGATCGTCACCGCCTACACGCTCACGTTCGGCGGCTTCCTGTTGCTCGGTGGGCGCATCGCCGACTTCTGGGGCCGCAAGCGCACCTACCTGGTCGGCGCCGCCGGGTTCGCCGTCGCCTCGGCCCTGGGCGGCTTCGCGCCCAACGAGGCCCTGCTGTTCGCCGCTCGCGCGGCGCAGGGCGCGTTCGGCGCCCTGCTCGCACCCGCTTCGCTCGCCCTGCTGACGGTGCTGTTCACCGACACCAAGGAGCGGGCCAAGGCCTTCGCCGTCTACGGCGCGATCGCCGGGGGTGGCTCGGCCGTCGGCCTGCTGCTGGGCGGCGTGCTCACGGAGTACGCCGACTGGCGTTGGTGCTTCTGGGTGAACATCCCGGTCGCGGTCATCGCCATCCTGGCCGCCATCCCGGTCGTCCCGGAGAGCAAGGCGCCCGGCGACACGAGCTACGACGTGCCCGGCGCGGTGCTGGTCACCCTGGGCCTGGCGTCGTTCGTCTACGGCTTCACGAAGGTGGCTCAGGCCTCGCAGCAGAACCCTGGTGAGAACGCCTGGGCGAACGGGTGGGCGCTCTTCTTCATCGTCGTGGGGGCCTTGCTGGTCGCGGCCTTCGTGGTGGTCGAGCTGAGGACCCGCAATCCCCTGCTACCGATGCGGCTGGTCCTCGACCGCAACCGCGGCGGCGCCTACCTCACGTCGACGCTGGTCGGCGCCGGGCTGATCGGGGCGTTCTTCTTCCTCAGCCTGTACTTCCAGAACGTGCTCCACTACAAGCCGGTCGAGGCCGGGCTCGCCTCGCTGCCGACCACCCTCGGCGTGTTCATCGCGGCAGGCGCGGCCAGCGGCCTGGTCCCGAAGGTGGGCCCGAAGCCGCTCATGGTGATCGGTGGCCTGCTCGCCGCGGCGGGACTGTTCGTCATGTCGTTCCTCGAGGTCGACACCAGCTTCTGGCAGCTGGCCTTCCCCGGTGAACTGCTGCTGGGTCTCGGGCTCGGGTTCACGTTCGTGCCGCTGTCGAGCCTTGCGCTCGTGGGCGCCGGCGTCCACGACGCGGGCGCGGCAAGCGCCATGCTGAACGCCACCCAGCAGGTCGGCGCCTCCATCGGCACGGCGCTGCTCGCCACGATCTCGGTCGGGGCGATCACCAGCGCCGTCACCGCCAACCCCGGACTGCTGGTTCGGATCGGGCCCGGGCCGGGCGATTTCGCCCCGAATGCCGTGGCGATGACCCAGGGCTACACGACGGCCTTCACCTGGGCGTCGGCCCTGCTCGTGCTCGGGGCCCTGGCGTCGGCCTTCCTCATCAAGGCCACCAAGGAGGACCTGCCCGACGAAGCCGTCGTGCACGTCGGCTGACGCTCCGTCGTCCTACCGGCAACCGCCCGCGTCACCCTGGGGGCGCGGGCGGTCGTCGTCCGGTAGGACGACGATGTCTCAGCCCGGGTGCTGTTGGGCCATCGCGCGGAGGCGGGCGTTGTATGCGGCCAGCTCAGCGTCGTGGGTGCGGTCAGCGGTCCGGTCGATGGCGCGGCCCCGGCGCTCCTCGGAACTGGCCCAGGAGAAGAAGACGACGGCCAGCACGAGCACGGTCGGGAGCTCACCGAAGGCCCACACGATGCCGCCGGCGTCGCCCTGGTCCCGGAGCGGGTCGATGCCCCAGCCGGCCGGCGGCTGCGCGAAGGTCTGGACCACCAGCGAGCCGGCCAACATGATGGCGACGCCGAAGAACGCGTGGAAGGGCACGGGCAGGAACAGCTCCAGCATCCGGCCCGGGTGGCTCAGTGTCCGCGGCCACGGGTCCTGGGCCACGATCGGGCCGAAGAACAGCAGCCCGGTGACGACGAAGTGGGCCAGCATGAGCTGGTGCCCGATCGGGTTGCGCATCAAGGCGTCGAACAACGGCGTGAAGTAGACGCCGTAGAGGCTGGCGATGAACAGCGGCACCGTGAACAGCGGGTGCGCCACGAACCGCGCGAACCGGCTGTGCAAGGCGTCAAGGAGCAGCGCTCGGGGCGCACCGGCGGCACCGTGCCCCCGCGGCAGGGTCCTCAGGGCGAGGGTGACGGGCGCCCCCAGGAGCAGCAGCAGCGGAGTGATCAGCGACAGCACCATGTGCTGGGTCATGTGCACGCTGAACAGCACCATCGAGTAGCCGTTGAGCCAGGTGCCGGTGACGGCGAACAGCGACCCGGTGCCGCCGAGCCACGCCAGCGAACGCCACCAGGGCCACGCGACACCGGAGCGGCGCAGGCGCACCACGGCGGCGAGGTAGACGAGCAGGCCGAGGACGCTGAGCACCGCGAGGACCGACTCCGGTGCCAGGTGCAGCAGGAACATCCGGCCCCACGTGGGCGGCTCGTCGGGCACCCACATGCCCGAGTGGTGCCCGTGCTCCACCGACGCCTCCTCTGCCGTGCGCGCTCTGGTCGGTTCCACTGTCCCACCCCGGGACGGCCCCGTCCCGGGCCCCGCCCTGAGCGTGCGAAGGGTGGGGAGGACGGGGTCCTTCTTCAGTCGTGGACGGGCGCCTCGTGGCCCGCGTGCGCCGCGGCCTCCAGCTGGAACGTGCAGTGCGCCAGGTCGAAGTGCTCCCCCAGGCAGACGCACAGCGCGTCCAGGACGCGTCCGCCGTGCCCGGCGGCGAGCGCCTCGTCGGTGACGACGACGTGCGCCGACAGCACAGGCAGGCCGGAGGTGATCGTCCAGGCATGCAGGTCGTGCACCTCGAGGACGCCGTCGACCCCCAGGATGTGTGTACGCACGTCTCCCAGGTCCACGCCTCGCGGCGCGGCCTCCAGCAGGACGTCGAAGGCCTCCCGGAGCAGGTGCCAGGCGCGGGGCACCACGAGGCAGCCGATGACCGCCGAGGCGACGATGTCGGCCGGCGTCCAGCCGGTGGTCGCGATGACGACGGCCGCGACGATGACTGCCACCGACCCGAGCGCGTCGGCCAGCACCTCGAGGTAGGCCCCCCGCATGTTCAGGGAGGCATCCCGCCCGCGGTGCAGCACAGCGATCGACCCGATGTTGACCACGAGGCCGACCGACGCGACGACGAGCATCAGCCCGGAACCGATGTCGGGCGGCTGCCCGATCCGCCGGATCGCCTCGACCAGCACGTACCCGGCGACGGCGAGCAGGAGCAGCCCGTTGGCCACGGCGGCGAGGATCTCCACCCGCTGCCAGCCGAAGGTGCGCCGTCCGCGCGCGGGGCGCTGGGCGAGGCTCACGGCGGCCAGCGCGAGGGCCAGGCCGGCGGCGTCGGTGGCCATGTGCCCTGCGTCGGCGAGCAGGGCCAGCGAACCGGACAGCACTCCTCCGACGACCTCGGCCGCCAGGACCGCCAGCGTCAGGCCGAGGACGACGACCAGTCGGCGGCGATGCGCACCTCCGGCGGTCGCCGGGGCGTGGCCGTGACCGTGTCCCATCAACGCCTCCCTGCCTGCCCTCTACCGCGAAAGTGTGCCCCACGGCCGACGCCCCCGGCCGGAAGAGTCCGGCCGGGGGCGTCGATCAGTGCGGGTGGCGACTCAGATCGCGACGCCGCGCTCGCGCAGCCAGGGCAGCGGGTCGATCTTCTCGCCGTTGAGGCCGCCGACGTGCACCTCGAAGTGCAGGTGGGGACCGGTGGACTGACCGCGGTTGCCGAGCAGGGCGATCGTGTCGCCGGCGCGGACGACCTGACCGGCCTGGACCAGGATCTCGTCCATGTGGCCGTAGACGGTGACGTCGCCGTTCGCGTGCTGGATGTAGACCGCGAGGCCGAAGCCGCTGGCCGGACCGGCCTCGAGGACGACGCCGTCCATGGCGGCCATCTCCGGGGTACGCATGGGGGCGGCCAGGTCGATGCCGGCGTGCAGCGTGCCCCAGCGGGCACCGAACGTGCTCGTGAGCTGGGCACCGGCGACGGGCAGGATCGCCTGCGGACGGGCCGCCTGGGCGGCCGCCTGCGTGGCAGCCTGGTCGGCGGCGGCCTGCGCCTGAGCAGCGGCGGCCTGCTCGGCACCGCGCTCGTTGCGGCTGACGGCCAACTCCCCGAGCCGCTCGGCGGCGTGGGTGTCGGTGACGGCATCGGTCGGCTGGGCAGCGATGCCGAGCTCCTGGGCGACGCTGACCGAGTGGCTCATGGTGTCCGTGGCCCGGGCGACCGGGTCGCCACTCGTGAACCCGCTGACGCTGGCCGCGCCGACCAGGGCGGCTGCCAGGTACAGCGAGGGACGCCGGCGGATCGACGGCGGACGCCGCGGGAGGAAGCGCGAGCGGCGGCCCTCAGCGATAGCGGCGACGACCTCGCCGGCCAGGAACTCCGTGGCCACGGCCTCGCTCGGGACGACGTCGGTCTGCGCGGCCGGGGCCTCGACGACGGCGGCAGCCGGCGCGGCAGCCGGGGTGCGCTTGTAGGGGGTCGGGCGAACCGCGGCGCGCTTCGCCGCCGGCTGCACAGCCGGGGTCGCCGTCACAGCCGCGGCCGGCTTCCCTGCGGGAGCGGACTCGGCAGCAGGGGCGGCCTTCGCGACGGCGGCCGGCTTCACAGCGGCAGTGGGCTTCGCAGCAGGAGTCGCCGGCGTCGTCGTGGTGGTGGCGGTGCGGGCGCCCGCGGTGCGGGCCGACACCTTCGCGACGGCAGCGGCCCGCGCTGCGGTGGCCGCCTTCGAGGTCGCGGCCTTCGCGGAGGCAGCCCCGGCCGTCGCGGCCCTCACGGTTGCGGTCTTCGCGATC
>JAOPWM010000029.1 GCA_025965695.1 Blastococcus sp. | reverse complement strand
GACGGCATCAAGGAGGAGTCCGTCGGCTTCCTGTTCAACCTCGAGGTGAAGACCAAGGAGGAGCAGGACGCCGAGGCGAAGGCCAAGCAGGACGAGGCCGAGGCCGCAGCGCTGGCCGCCGCGCAGGAGGGGACGGCGCGGGTGCTGGCCCGTCAGGCGGCCGAGGCCGCCGCGCAGGCCCCGGCGAAGGCTCCCGCGCAGGCCACCGCGCGGAAGGGCTCGGCCGCCAAGGCCCCCGCGGCTCCGGTGGTCGAGGTGGCGAAGCCCTCGGGCACCGGGCCGCAGCTGGCGGTCAAGGGCCTGGACGAGCCGCGGCGCACCGAGCAGCTGCAGTACTCGGCGCCGACCCTGGACACCTCGGCCAAGGACGGTGGCGCGGCGAAGGCCGCCAAGACCGCCACGGTGACCGGGTCCAAGGAGCCGTCGCGCAACGCGCCCTGCCCCTGTGGCTCGGGCAAGAAGTACAAGTTCTGCCACGGGGCCAGTGGGTCATGACGGTGCACCGACTGACCTTCCGGTACTGACGACAGCGCCCCCGCCCATCCGATCGGCGGGGGCGCTGTCGTCTCCGCTCAGCCGATCTGGAGCGCGGTGCACCGCCACCGGCCGTCGATGCCTTCGAGCCGGGCGGCCACCGCGTGGGCCCGTCCGTCCCGCCGGGCGACCGCACTGATCTCGGCGACGCCGTCGACCGGTTCACTCACGTGCACCCGACCGACCAGCAGCGGCGAGGAACTCGCGGCGCACCAGCGGGGCCTGCGGCCGGCCGAGAGCGCTGCGTAGATGCCGGGCGAGGTCATCGGCTGAACCTGGATGAGGGGGCGGCGGCCGGCCATCGCCTCCAGCGTGAGGGTGATCAGGCGCCGTCCGGCGACCCGCGGGTCGGGCAGCTCGGTCCGGCTGGACCAGGTCGGGCCGAAGTCGTCGTGCAGCGGAGCCGCATGTGCCGACCGGGGCCGGGGGCCGGGGCGGTGGACCGGACGGGGGACAGCGACTCCGGGCAGGACCAGCCGGACCGGGATGCGCTCGTCTTCCAGCGGTGGCTGCGGTGTCGGGACGACGACGAGCCGCAGCGGCGATCGTTCGGGTGCGGTGTCGGCGGCGGGGCTGAGCGAGGCGCTCATCGGGGTCTCCCAGGGGCATGCGGCGGGCGGTGGTCGGGGCGGGGCAGGTGCTGGCTCACGGCGGTCTGAGCAGCTGACCCGGGAGCAGCAGGTCGGGGTCGGGGCCGATGACGTCGGCGTTGGCCCTCCACCAGGCGTGGACGGCGGTGGCCACCTCGCCGTCGCTCGGGGGCCGGCCCAGCGGACCGAGCAGGGAGTCGGCGGCGATGTGCCAGAGGCAGTCGCCGCGGACGACGACGCGCTCTCCGGCGGCGGGGGGCATCGCTGGCGACTCGTCACGGGCCGGCCAGTCGGGTACCGGCACGGCGTCAGCAGTCGTGGCGGGACGTGGCCAGTCGGGAACAGCCTCGAGCGTCGGGGCGGTCGGCGCCGGCGCGGCCGCCGACGCCGTGGGCGCGAGGCCGGGGAGCGCGGCGACCGCGAGTGGGGCGGCCACTCCGAGCCCCAGCCCGAGCAGCACCGCTGCGCTGCGCCGCGCGCCGGCGGGGAGCGCGACCTGCAGGACCAGTCGTGCGGCGCCGCCCCCGATACCCGGTAGCGCCGATGCGGCCGTAAGCGTCAGGCCGAGCGCGCCCCAGGCCCAGACGGCCCAGGCGAGCAGGCCCGCGGCGGAGGTGAGCAGGGCGTCGGCGCCCTGGGTGTCCACCGTGCGCTGAGCCATCGTGAGCGCGCCCGTCATGGCCGGCAGGCGAGGGGTCAGCTCCATGAGGACGACGGCGATCGCGGCCATGGTGGCGGCCGTGACCACGAGGCGACGTATCGACATCTCGACCTCCTTCGCAGGGTTGACAGATGAGCACTAAATCAAGCAAATGCACGCAAACGCAAGTATTCGTCTGAATCTACCCTGAGCGAGGAGGTGGGAGATGCGGTGGCAGCAGCTGTTCGCCGACCTGCAGGCGCAGTTCGAGGCTGAGGAAGCGGCGGTCGAGCAGGCCGAGTCGGCCTCACGGGCGCGCGCCGAGGTGGGGGCTCTCGAGCTCGCCGACCGGCTTCGTGGCGCGCTAGGTTTCCCGCTCGCCCTCGGGTGCGGCAGCGCCGGCACGGTGGCCGGTGTGCTGGTCGAGGTCGGTGCGGACTGGCTGCTGGTGGAGGGCGACGGCGCGCGGCAGAGCCTGGTGGCGCTGGCGGCGGTCCGGTCGGTCTCCGGGTTGGGGAGGCGGACCGCCGCCCCCGAGACCGCCGGCCAGGTCCGCTGGCGGCTGGATTTGCGGCGCGCCCTACGCGGCCTGGCCCGCGACCGGACCGCCGTCCACATCGTCCTGGACGACGGGGGTGTGCTGAGCGGGACGCTCGACCGGGTGGGGGCGGACTACGTGGAGCTTGCCGAGCACCCGGTCGACCTGCCTCGCCGTTCGGAAGCCGTCCAGGGGGTCCGGGCGGTCGTCATCGGGGGGATCGCCGTCGTCCGTACGGTGACGTCGGGGCTCTGAGCAGGTCGGTCAGCAGTGGAGCGCTCAGGAGCGGGTGTCGACGTCCTGGTCCACGGCTTCCGGCGGGGTGTCGGACGGCGCGGCCTCGGCCGGAACCGTGCCGGCGCGTGCCTCGGCGTACTTCTGCTGGATGAACCGCTCGAGCTCGTCGACCTCCACCCGCCACTGGCCGCGGCCGCCGATCTGGATGGCGATCAGTTCCTTGCGGCGGACGAGCGCGTAGGCCTGGGACCACGAGACGTTGAGAATCTCCGCGACGTCGTCGAGCGTCAGGAAGCGGGGCGTGGGCATCGGGTCCTCTCCGTCCGGTCCCGGTCAGCCTGTCAGCCACACCGGTGGTTCGTGGCAATCATCCACACCCGAACGTGTGGATGACCAGTGCATGCCATCGCGTGAATGACGCATCATCTGCACTCGAACGCTGTCATGCCGGACATCGTCATGCGACACACCGGGTCGCCGGCGTCTCGGCCCGGGAAGGGGTGCTGGAACAGGTGAGCATGCTGTGACCGCGGTCCGACCCCTGGCCTCCGCCGTGCCGGCCGCCGAGACGCTGCCGGGCCCGACGCCGCGGCGGGTCCGCCCGCCCCGCTGGCTGGACCTCCGCCTCGTGCTGGGTGTGCTCCTGGTCCTCGGTTCGGTGCTCCTCGGCGCACGGGTCGTCGGCGCGGCGGACGCCACCGTCCCGGTCTGGGCCGCCACCAGTGACCTCGCTGCCGGTACCGAACTGACCGCGGGTGACCTGCGATCGGTGGACGTCCGGCTCGGTGATACCGCTGGGTCCTACCTGTCGACGGGCACCCGGCCGGAGGGTCGGACCCTCGCGCGGGCCGTCCGCGCAGGGGAACTGCTGCCTCGCTCGGCGCTCGACGAGGCAGCCGAACTGGTGCAGTTGGCTCTCCCCGTGCAGTCCGGTTACGTCCCGCCGGCGCTCGAGCGGGGGCAGCTCGTCGACGTCTACGCCGTCGCCGACCCCGCAGCCGGCGCGACCGGCGTCGCCGATGGCGGCGTGACGCTCGTGGTCCGGAGGGCGCCCGTCCAGGCGATCTCCGGCCGTTCCGAGGGAGTGCTCTCCACTCCGACGACGGCGATCCAGGTCGTGGTCGCCGTGGCTGCCGACGATGCGCCCGATGTGCTCGGTGCGATCGCCGGACGACCGCTCGTGGTGGTCGTGCACGACTCGGTGGACGCGGCATCGGGAACTGCGGAGGTGGGACTGGTGCCCGCGGCGGGGCCGACCGGCTGATGGCGCTGCAGGTGTTCACGGCGGTCACGGGGGCTGCGTGGGAGTCGGAGCTGGTCGGCGCCCTCGACCGGGCCGATCACGGCGTGACCGTCGTCCGCAGGTGTGTCGATGTCTCCGAGCTGCTGGCGGTCGCCGCCACCGGGACCGGCCAGGCGGCGCTGCTCTCCGCCGAGCTACGCCGCCTCGACGCCGATGCGGTGGCGCGCCTGGAGGCCGCGGGTGTCGCGGTGGTGGGACTCGTGGAGCCCGGGGACGAGCGGGCCGCCGACCGGCTCCGACAGCTCGGGGTCCGTCGGGTGCTGCCGGCCGACGCCGAACCGGCGGCGATCGCCCGGGCCCTCCGGGAAGCGGTGGCAGGGGTTCCCGGACCGGGGCGGGACGTCGCCGATCCCCGTACCGCGCTCCCGGCCCTCGGCGCCCCCGTCGAGCCGGAGGAGCGTCCCGCCGGACGCGGTCGTGTCATCGCCGTCTGGGGGCCGACCGGCGCCCCGGGGCGGACCACCGTCGCGGTCGGTGTAGCCGACGAGACCGCACGCCTGGGGGTCTCCACGCTCCTGGTGGACGCCGACGTCTACGGCGGCGTGATCGCGCAGATCCTGGGGCTGCTCGACGAGTCGCCCGGGCTGGCGGGCGCGGCGCGACTGGCCGGGACGGGAACCCTCGACGCCGCGGCGCTGGTTCGGCTGGCGTGGTCGGTACGTCCGCACCTGCGCGTGCTGACCGGGCTGGCGCGGGCGGACCGGTGGCCGGAGCTGCGCCCCCGGGCCGTGGCGGCGGTGCTGGACGAGGCCCGACGTCTGGCGGGTGTCACCGTCGTCGACTGCTCGTTCAGCCTGGAGGACGACGAGGAGCTCTCCTTCGACACCGCGGCCCCGCGGCGCAACGGCGCCACCCTCGCGGTGCTGGAGGCCGCGGACACGGTGCTCTGCGTGAGCGGCGCCGACCCTGTCGCCCTGCAGCGCAGCATCCGGGCGCTCGGCGAGCTGCGCGAGGTGCTGCCGGAGGTGGAGCCCGTCCTGGTGGTCAACCAGGTACGACGTGGCCCCGTACCGGGTGATCCGCGCCGCGAGATCGCCACCGCGCTGGGTCGGTTCACCGGCCGCGAGGTGCGGTTCTTCCTTCCTGCCGACCGCCGGGCCACCGACGCCGCCCTGGCCGCCGGTCGCACCCTCGCGGAGGTGGCCGCCACGTCGCCGCTTCGGGTTGCTCTCCGGTCGCTGGCTGCCGAGCTGGCCGAGGTCCCCGAGCCGGCGGTCGGCCGGCGCGGCCGGCGGCGTGACCGCGCGGCGCGTGACCTCGCGGCCGGATGACCATTGAGGTGCCGGTGGCCCTGTTCCGCACGTAGCGTGAGCCATCCCACCCCTGAGGAGATCGATGGTCGAGCGGCTCACCAGACTGGACGCCTCTTTCCTCTACTTCGAGGAACCGGACACCCCGATGCACGTAGGGGGCGTTCTGATCCTCGAGGCGCCACCGGGTGGCGTCGACGCGCTCGCGGCCCTGGTGGAGGCGCGCCTCCCGCTCGTGCCGCGGTACCGCCAGCGAGTGGCCGAGGTCCCCGGGCATCTGGCGAATCCCGTCTGGGTGGACGACCCCGAGTTCGACATCGCGTATCACGTGCGACGCAACGGGCTGCCGCGTCCGGGCACCGAGGCGCAGCTGCTGGACCTTGTCTCCCGGTTGGCCTCGCGACCGCTGGACCGCACCCGCCCGCTCTGGGAGATGTACCTGGTCGACGGGTTGTCGCGCGGCCGGGTTGCGGTGGTCACCAAGACTCATCCCGCGCTCGTCGACGGACTCAGCGCGATCGACATCGGCCAGGTGCTCCTGGACGTCGAGCCGGATGCGCCGACGCCCCCGGCGGGCGACTGGCGGCCGCAGCGGCCACCGAACGGCGCTCAGCTCGTATGGCAGGCGCTCGACGAGTACGTCCGGCGCCCCTCCGCGATCGTGGACACCGCACGGGGCGCGGTCACGGACGTCCGGTCGACGGCGGCCCGCCTCACCGGCGTGGCCGGTGGACTTCTCCGGACGGCCCGGAAGACGATGCTGCCGGCACCGCAGAGTCCGCTCAACGCACCCGTGGGGCGTCAGCGCCGGGTGGCGGTGGCGCGGGCCGAGCTCGACGAGGTCAAGAAGATCCGTAAGGGGCACGGCGGCACCGTCAACGACGTGCTCCTGACCGTCATCACCGGCGCACTGCGGGAATGGCTGCTCTCGCGGGGCGAGCCGGTCGTGGCGGGGACGTCGGTTCGGGCGCTGGTCCCGGTCTCGATGCAGGACGAGGACGCCGTCGCAGGCAACCGGGTGTCGTCCTATCTCGTGGATCTGCCGGTCGGCGAACCCAACCCCCGCGTCCGGCTGGCCCGGCTCAGCTACGCGATGCGGGGAATCGCCCAGCATGGCCAGTCCGTCGGCGCGGACAGCCTGATCGCCCTGACCGGGTTCGCCCCGCCGACTCTGCACGCCCTGGGCGCGCGGGCGGCACGGGGGCTGTCCCGCCGGTTGTTCAACCTCGTGGTGACCAATGTGCCGGGCCCCCAGTTCCCGCTGTACGCGGCGGGGAGCCGGATGCTCGAGGTATTCCCGGTCGTCCCGCTTGCCCGCGGGCAGGGTCTGTCCGTCGGGATGACCAGCTACGACGGACGGGTCTATTTCGGCCTGAATGCCGACCGCGACAGCGTCGGGGACGTCGACGTCCTGGCCGATCTCATCGAACAGGAGGTCGGTCAACTGGTGGAGACGGCCGGCTGATCCTCGAGCCGGGTTACCGTCGCCCTTCATCGACGAAGGGAATGAGCCGGGTGCGCGTCTACCTGCCTGCCACGACGAGCGTCCTGCGGACACTCGTGGACGACGGGGTCCTGCCCGGACGGCACACGGGCTTCGCCGTCACGCCGCAGCTTCGTCACTTCTACGAGCTCAGTGATGCCGACGCCGACATCGAGGAACTCGAGTACGCGGCTCTGCTGGCCGCCGCCCGGGCGAGCCTGCGGTTGGTCGACGCCGACCCGACCGCGGCGCGGCGTCGGGTCGTCATCGCCGCCGCCGTGCCCGACGGGGCGGTCAGCCCCAACGACGATGCCGACACCGACACCGACCGGGGCGCGGCCCGGGTCGAGGGGGACATTCGCCTCCAGGACGTCGCCAGCGCGCACATCGACGGCGCCGCCGCCGAGGACGACGTCCGTGCAGCGGTCAACGTGGTCCTCGAGGCCGACCTCGGCAGCGAGGACGCGCAGTTCCTCGTCGACCAGGCCGAGGGTCACGAACTCGCCTGGTACGCGACGCAGGAGATCGGCTCGGCGCTCGAGCTGCTCTGACCGGCAGCGCTCGGCCGCGACGCGGCTGGCGGCCGCCGCCGGGCAACCTGCACCCGTTCCATGACCGCCCCCGTGACGAGCCACCCGCTGCCCGGCCGTACCGGCAGTGGTGTCCGCGGAAGCCGGACGCCCAGCAGATCTGCATCGCCGGGCCCCGGGCAGAGCAGTAGCCCGGTCCGGCTCCGGCGGAGAGCCGCGATCGGCCCCTGGTAGTGCCCCGACAGCTGCCCAGGGCTCGCGGCCGCGATGAGCGCGAGACCCGTGCGGGCACCGACGCCCGGTAGCGCGCCGAGTGCGGCGCACTCGGCCGGCGTGCCGATGTCGTCGGCGACCACGACTCCCGGCCGCCCGGCCAGCTCCGCCACCCAGGCGCGGGCACCGGCCTCGTCGCCCGGGTCGAGCCAGGCGACGTCGGACTCCGCGCCGGATCCGCTGGTGTGTCCTCGTGGGAGCCCGACGCGCAGCACGGGGGTCCCGACGGAGTGCAGGTGCCGGGCGAAGGCCTCCAGGGCCGTGGAGCGTCCGCTGCCGGGTGGCCCCGAGACGAGCAGGCCGCCCGTGCGCAGGAGATCGACGACGAGCGGATCGCCCTCGTCGCCACCCGGTCCGACGGGGAGGGCGAGAACTCCACGGTCGGTGGACGGTTCGGTGGCCGGGGCACAAGTGGCCATGGCAGGCGACGTGAGGCTGAGCACCGGATCGGCCGGCAGCTCCACGATCCGCACCGGCGGCGGGAAGGGGGGACCGGACGGTGCCGTCGCCTCCAGCGGCCGGGGGAGGGCCAGCTGGCACTCGAGCGCCTCCTCGCCGAGGAGCGCCCGTCCGGCCGTTCGCTGCTCGGGCACGGCGCGCGCTGCGACGCCGGCGACGGCGTAGTCCGCCCGGTCGGGCAGAGGCAGGATCAGCCGCTGCCGCGCCGCGGCCGCGAGCCGTCCCCCGGGCACGGCCCGATCGGCGGTCACCACGCAGGTGAGGCCGACCGCCGCCCCGTCGCGCAGAAGTCGGAGGAGTCCGGCCGATCCGCGGGCGGGGTCGGCGTCGTCCATGAGCGTGCTGAGTGCCTCGATGCCGTCGACGAGCAGGAGGATCAGCGGGTACCGGCCCGGAGTCGCTCCCCCGCGGCGAGCAGCCACCTCCCGGCCGAGGCGGTCGATCAGGCGGACGGTCCGGAGGACGTCATCCCCGCGCACGGTGGTCCCGGCGTGCGGGAGGGCTGCGGCCTCGGCCGCCAGCGACCCGCTGCTCGACTCGATCACGTGCACATGCAGCTCGGCTGGGCCGAACCGGTGTACCGCCTCCCCGAGGACGGTCCGGAGCAGGGTGGTGCGTCCGCTGCGTGGTCCGCCCACGGCGAGCCACGTGCCGCCCTGCTCGAGGTCGAGTTCCAGTAGTTCCCGGGACTGGATGTCCGGGCGGTCGATCAGTCCGATCGCCAACCGGGCCATCTTCTCCCGGGGTCCGTCCGGCTCGTCCGCGACCAACTCCTCCAGCCCGCCGGCCGTGATGTGGTCGGGCAACGGCGGGCGCCAGGGCCGGTGGGGGGCGGCCCGTCCGAGCTCTTCCGCATGCGAGATGACCGCACGGCAGAGGCGGGTCAGGTCGCTCGTGTCGAGCGTCGTGGTGCTCTCCGGGGCGAGTCGGGCACTGCCCGGCCAGACGTGCACGCGAGCCTCGGGTCCGGTCCCGAGCCGGGAGTCGGGGGCACCGGCGACCCGGGCGATCTGCAGCGGCGTCGGGGTGTCGCTGCCGGAGCGCAGGTAGGCGCGTCCGGGGAGGTCCACGGGCAGGTGCGCCGCTTCGGTGGTGCCGAGTACGTCGCGGGAGTCGGCCTCGTCCGTGGTGCGCAGACAGATCCGGAGCGTGCAGTTCGCGCGGATTTCGGGGGAGACGACCCCGCCGGGCCGCTGAGTGGCCAGGACGAGGTGCACGCCGAGGGACCGACCTCGCTGGGCGATGCCGATCAGGCCCGGGACGAACGTCGGCAGCTCCTCGGCGAGCGTGGCGAACTCGTCTACCACGATCACCAGCCGTGCGAGCGCTACGTCCTCGGGCAGGGCCGCGATGTCCACGGCGTCGTGTGCCGTGAGGATCTGCTCGCGGCGGGTCAGCTCGGCGCCGAGGGACCGCAGGGCCCGGGCCGTGCTCTGGCCGTCGAGGTCGGTGACCAGACCAACGGTGTGCGGCAACGTGGCCGCTTCGGCGAAGGCGGCCCCACCCTTGTAGTCGACCAGCAGGAAGGAGCAGCGGTCGGGCGGATGGTGCAGCGCCAAGCCGGCGATCAGCGTCTGGAGGAGTTCGGACTTCCCTGATCCGGTGGTGCCCGCAACGAGTGCGTGCGGTCCCTCGCGGCACAGGTCGACCTGCAGCGGCCCTTGGGCTGTCCGCCCCAGTGTGGTCACCAGCCGGTCCCGTTCGGTGGACCATGACCCGCTGATCCCGCCGTCCGCGGCCACGGTCAGGCCGGTCGAGGGCAGATCGAGCAGCCGGACGCGGCGGGGGAGGGAACTGCCCGAGGTGACGGGCGCGAGACCGGCCAGGTCGCGGGCGAACTCCGCCGCGGTACCTCGCGAGAGCCGGTCGACGCGCACCTCCGGGCGGTCCACGGCGCCCTGCCGGCTCAGAGTGGCCACGTCGCCGGTCTCCCCGGCGAGGCGCAGAAGAGCGTCGACGGGCACTGGGAGGTCCTCGACGGAGTCCGCCGCGGCCACGGTGAGCACCCGCGCGTCGCGCGCGGCCCGCAGAGTCGCCGTGAGGCGCGGGTCGAGCGATCGGTCGATGACCACGACGAGCCAGCCGCAGGCCGACGCGGTCCCAGCGGCGCCGGGCTGGTGACCGGATGTTGTCCGCCGGTGCGCGGTCAGCCGGGTCAACCAGGCGTTCAGGTCCTCGTCGTCGCCCTGGCCGGATGCACCGGTCGCCCGGACGTGCACCGCGCCCGGCTCGAGATGCGGAAGCCATCGCGCCCACTCCCAGTCGCGCAACCGTGAGGCATCGGTGAGCAGGAGCAGCTCTACCTCACCGGGGGCGTGCAGCGCGGTCAGCTGTGCGACCACCGCGGCGAGAACGCCGAGTGCACGTTGCCGGGGACCCACCAGAGCCAGGCCTCCACCCACCCGGAGGTCGACGGTGACCGGCAGGTGGGCGTTGGACACACGGACGCGGGATCCGTCGGCCTGGACCCGGGTCACCCGCGTGGGCCCCGGGCCGCAGCCCACCCGGATGGTGAGTGCGTCGGCATCTGCGCTGGCTCGACTCCACAGGAGGTGCGTGCGCCGCCGCGCCGCGGCGACGAGCGCTGCCAGGTCGGGATGGGCCGCCTCGGTCACCCGGACGTCGGTGGCCACGGCGTCGGCCAGTGTCGCCTCCGCGGCCAGCACCTCCAGCGCGTGTGTGGCGGCGTCCCGGCGTCCGCTGCGCCGGCCCGACCAGCGCTCGGAGACCCAGGTGCCGAGCGCCACGACCGGGCTGAGCAGCGCGAAGAACAGGAACGTGGGGGTGTGCAGCAGCCAGGCCAGGAGCACTCCGCCGACCGCAGGCAGTGCCACCGCGACCCACGCGAGGCGACGGCGCGGCGGCGCCGTGGGGGCGCGGGGGAACGGGATCTCGATCTCGGCCGCGGGCGTGCTCATCCGCCGGGTGGGCCGCAACCGCATGCGTCCCGCCCGCCCGGTTTCCAGCGCCGCCATGGCGCCGCCGGGACCGGTGAGGGTCACGGAGCTCGTGCCCAGACGCAGGATCGTTCCCGTGGACCAGTTCCTGGGGTGCACGTCGAGTTCGGCGTCCCCCAGCCGGCTGCCGTTGGTGGACCCGAGATCGGCGACGGTGATCGACCCGCCGCCCACCTGGACGGCCACGTGCCGCCGGGAGACGTCGGGGTCGTCCAGCCGCACGCTCGCGTCGCTGCCCCGGCCGAGCACGTGGCGGCCCTGCCCGAGGGGCACGGCGCGCCCCGCGTCCGGACCGCCGACGACGCGCAACTCCAGGGCGCTGGACCGTGACCGCCGGTCGCTTCCCGCGACCGGGCCGGCGAGCCCGAGGACCGACCCGTGCGCGAGCTCGGGAGCGGTGAGCGGGAGGTCGTCGGCCAGCCGGGACGAGGCCGCCCACAGCCCGCTCACCGAGCGGCCGAGTGCGGCGGCCAGCGGGGGGAGCACGTCGCTGAGACGGTCGTGGTCGTGCGCGGTCACCTCGACGTCGAGGGCCTTCCCGCCGGCAGACAGCGTCCAGATCCGCGGGGCGCGGCGGGCCACCTGGTCGGACGGCGGCGCATCGGTCACCGGGGCGTCGGTCTTCGGGGCGTGGGTCACCGGGGCATCGTGGCTGCCCGGCCGGGATCCGCGGGTCGCGAGCCGCTCGCCTGTGGACAACCGGCGGTCTGTGGACAACGCCGGCGGAGTGCCGGCGCGACGTCCTAGCGTTCGCCGCGACCGGGACGGACCCGGATCGGAGGAGGACCCGTGAAGGTCGACATCGCGACCCTGCAGACGATGGCCGGACAGTGCCGCAGCGAGGCTGCCGACACCGCGGCCCGGCACGCCACCCTGTCCAGCGGCATCAACACCTCGGTGCTCGACGGATGGACCGACAGCCAGGCCGCGGTCCAGTTCACCGAGCTCTACGAGCAGTGGCGGTTGTCGGCGCAGGGAGTCAGCGACGCGCTGACCGGCATGGGAGCACTGCTCACGAGCGTGGCGAGCTCGTACCAGCAGCACGAGGCGGACATGGCGGCACGCATCGGCGCGATGATCTGACCGGGCAGCGGCCCGGCCGGCCGCGGGTACGGCTCGTGGAGCCGCCGGAGGGACTGTCGGCCGGCTGTGAGGCGTCCCCGCGGGCCGTCCGTAAGATCAACGCCCGTCCAGACGGGTCGCCGGCGCTTCGTCGAGGGCCGCTGGCCTCCCGGTTCGGGACGGCCGGTTGCTCCGGTGCGGTGGGTGCCCCGCCTACGCGTCGACGTCGGGAGCGAGCAGATGCAGTTCGGTCGGTACTACGAGGAGTTCGAGGTCGGGGCCGTCTACAAGCACTGGCCCGGGAAAACCGTCACCGAGTACGACGACCACCTGTTCTGCCTGCTCACGATGAACCACCACCCGCTGCACATGGACGTGAACTACGCCGAGAAGACGACCGAATTCGGCAAGAACGTGGTCGTGGGCAACTACATCTACTCGCTGCTGCTCGGCATGAGCGTCCCCGACGTGTCGGGGAAGGCGATCGCCAACCTCGAGGTCGAGTCGCTTCGGCACGTCGCACCGACTTTCCACGGCGACACGATCTACGGCGAGACCACCGTCCTCGACAAGACCGAGTCGAAGTCGAAGGACGACCGCGGGATCGTCTACGTCGAGACCAACGGCTACAAGCAGGACGGCACGATCGTCTGCATCTTCCGCCGCAAGGTGATGGTCCCCAAGCGCTCGTATGGCGAGGCCCGGGGCGGCGAGCAGCCGGGCCGTCCGGAGCCCACCCCCCGCTGAGTGAAGGCCGGTCGGGCATGTCCGGGGAGGGTCAGCGGGGGAGGACGCCCCAGCCGCGGAGGGTCTCGACCAGCCGTGGGGTACAGGGCAGCCGATCCAGGGTGGCGGCGTCGGCGAACAGTGCCGCGACGGCGTCGTCCCCCGGGACCGGGCTCCGGTCCGGCCGGGTGAGGCTGCAGACGAAGTCGAGGACGTCGAACACGACGCCGTCCCCGGGGATCGAGACGCGCCCGACCGGCCGCTGGGGCACCACGTGCAGGCCGGTCTCCTCGCGTACCTCGCGCACGAGGGCCGCCTCCGGTGACTCGCCGCGCTCGATCCGCCCTCCGGGAAGCGACCACAGTCCCCGGTGCGGGTCGTGGCCCCGCTGGATGAGCAGCAGTCGGCCCCCCGCGTCGTGGACCACTCCTCCCACGCACGGCACGACCCGTGGCGGCGCGGCGACCTCAGCGCCGTCCTCAGCCCCGTGGTCCGCGCCGGGGGGAGGCATGCGCGGCACGCTACGCAGCCCGCGCCCTCAGCCACGCCGCGCCTCCGGGAGCCCGCCGGTCCGGGGTACCCGGCTTGACGATTTCGTGCGGTCACAGGACGGTGTCTCCCGATGAGCCTGTCGCCGGTCTGCCCCCGTTGCGGCGAGCAACTGGTGGTCCGCCCCGGATCGACGGCTCAGGCGTGGTGCCACCTCCACGGCGCCGTCACCCCGCTGCACCACACCGTGCTCGTCGCCCACGACGCCATCTCCGCGGTCACCGCCGACGCCCGGGTGCCGGCCTGGGTGCCCGACCCCATGCCGGCCGGCTGGTCGGTCACCGGCCTGGCCTGGGGCGGGGAGCCCGGCGCCCGCGCGATCGTCGTCGACTGTGCCGGCCCGGCGCCGCTGGGCGGTTCGGCGGAACTCGTCCTGGTCGCCGAGGAGCCGGGCACCGGCGTGGGCTGCGGCTACGCCGGGCTCCCTGGGCTCGACCCCGGCGACGTCATCGACGGCCCGTCGTCGGTCGACGTCAAGGCAGCCGGTCAGCACGCGCCGCTCTGGGCCATCCCCACCTCCGACGACCGGGCCGCGTTCGTCGGCGAGGCCTACGGCGTGTGGCTGTGGCTGGTCATGTGGCCGATGAACGCCGCCTGGTTGCTCGCGGAGCAGCTGGAGCTGATCGATCTGCGGGACCGCATCTATCCCGACCTCCCGCTGGGCCCGCCCAGCGAGCACCTGCTGCCGGGGTCGTAACCGGAACCCGGCGTCCTCTCTCTCTCTCTCTCATGATCGGCGCGCCGCCGATGAGGCGGCTGGGAGCTGTGTTACCCATGGGACGGAGCCGTCCGCCCCAGCCGGGTGGACCTGTCCTCGCAGGCTCGGAAGCCACCGGAGCCTGCCCCTCGAGCGCACCCGTGGAGGTGGCGGTGAACCTCAAGAAGGTCGTCACCTGGTTGGTCGTCGCATTCGTCGTCTTCTACGTCATCCAGGCTCCCGACCAGTCGGCCCAGATCGTCAAGAACGCCGGGCAGGCGCTCGGTGACGCGGCGTCGTCGCTGGCGAACTTCGTCAAGTCGCTCACCTAGGCCGCCGTGACCGGCCCGGACCCGGACGAACTGTCCACTCGCGCCCGCAAGGATGTCCAGAAGTACCTCCTGCCGGCGGAGCGGGCGGTGGTCGCGACCCGCCGGCACTGGGCGGTGCTCATCGAGCCGACCTTCAAGATCCTGCCGGTCTTCCTGATCGGCGGCTGGTTGCTGCTTTTCGACCCCAGCAACCGGATCAGCAGCTCGGCCGGGCTGATCGTCCTGGTCGGCGCGCTGGCCTACTACGGCCTGCGCGTGGCCGAGTGGTGGATGCGCCACTTCATCGTCAGTACCCGGCGGGTCCTGCTCACCTCGGGCGTCGTCGTCCGGACTGTCACTCTCCTGCCGCTGCGCCGGATCACCGACCTCACCTGGAAGGAGACCCTCCTGGGTCAGGTGCTGGGCTATGGCACGTTCCGGTTCGAGTCGGCGGGCCAGCAGCAGGCACTCTCGGAGATCACGTTCCTGCCCGCCGCGGACGTCCTCTACCGGGACGTCAGTGGCCTGCTGTTCAGCAGCGACTGGGGCGGCGCCGCCTCGGGCGGGGACGACGAGGGCAACATCGACCCGCCGCCGCCGCCCGGACCGCGGACCGGCCCCAGCGGCGGCCGGGGCGACACCGAGCCGATCGCGGGTCTACCCCCGCAGCAGACGTGAGCCCCACCACCGCGCCGATCCGAACGGGTGCCGGCCGGCTGGGTGGGGCAGGCTGAGCGGCGATGCCGATCGACCTGCACACCCACTCCTCGATCTCCGACGGGACCGAGAGCCCCGCCGACCTGTTGGCCACCGCGCAGGC
Source organism: Blastococcus sp. (assembly GCA_025965695.1). Lineage (GTDB taxonomy): Bacteria > Actinomycetota > Actinomycetes > Mycobacteriales > Geodermatophilaceae > Blastococcus_B. Next base: position 6,291 of record JAOPWM010000029.1, on the reverse strand, counting down.
CGCGGGCCTCGACGTCGTCGCGCTCACCGACCACGACACCACCGCCGGCTGGCCGATCGCCGAGGCGGCTCGGCCACGCGGCCTCACCGTCGTCCCGGGCATGGAGATGTCCTGCCGCTGGTTCCCCGACGACCAGCCGCCGATCAGCGTCCACCTGCTGGCGTACCTGTTCGACCCCACCCATCCGGGTTTCGCCGCGGAACGCGCACGGTTGCGCGACGAACGGCTCGAGCGCGGGGAGCGGATCGTCCTCCGGCTGGAGGCCGAGGGCTATCCCGTCCGCTGGGACACGATCGTCGAGCGCTCCAACGGTGGCGTGGTGGGCCGCCCGCACATCGCGCGGGCCCTGGTCGACGCCGGGGTGGTCGACTCCGTGGACCACGCGTTCGCCACCCTGCTGCACCCGCGCAGCCCCTACTACGTCACCAAGGTCGACACCGACGTCCGTGAGGGCATCGGCCTGGTCCGCGCCGCCGGCGGGGTGCCGGTGTTCGCCCACGGGCTCGCCACCAAGCGCGGGCGCAGTGTCGGCGACGACGCGATCGCCGCCATGGTCGACGCCGGGCTGCTCGGCCTGGAGGTCGACCACCCGGACCACTCGGCCGACGCGCGCGCCCATCTGCGCGGCCTCGCGGCCGACCTGGACCTGATCGTCACCGGCTCCAGCGACTACCACGGCACCAACAAGACGACGGCCATCGGCGTCTGCACGACCGACCCGGAACAGTTCGAGGCGATCCTGGCCGCGGGCACCGGCGGTGCGCCCTTCCGCGACTGAACACGAACCGTCGGACGTGGTCGTTACGGTGGCCGATATGGACGGCGGTACAGGGACGGCGGGCGAATGAACGCCCAGATGGAGATGCCGGGCATGCCGCGGCGGCTCTTCCCCGCGACGCCGAGCAAGCTCGCCACGTTCTCCGACTGCCCCCGGCGCTACCGGTTCGCCTATGTCGACCGCCCCTCCCCGCCGAAGGGGCCGCCCTGGGCGCACAACACCGTCGGCTCAGCGGTGCACGCGGCCCTGCGCTCGTGGTGGGACCTGCCGGTGGAGCGCCGCACGACCGGTGCTGCGCGGCAGTTGCTCTACGCCGGCTGGTCGCAGAACGGCTTCCGGGACGCCGAGCAGGCAGAGCGCTGGCGGGCCCGCGCGGCCGGGTGGCTGACCGACTACGTCGCGGCTCTCGACCCCACCCACGAGCCGGTCGGGAACGAGCGCACCGTCGGCGCCACCACCGAGCGGTTGGCGCTGTCGGGCCGCATCGACCGGATCGACCAGCGCGGCGACGAACTGGTGATCGTCGACTACAAGACCGGCCGCGTCCCGTCCACCGACGACGAGGCGCGCGGCTCACCGGCGCTGGCGGTGTACGTGCTCGGTGTCCGCCGCACGTTGCGCCGTCCCTGCTCCCGGGTGGAACTGCACCACCTGCCCAGCGGCACCGTCGCCGCGTTCGAGCACACCGAGCGGTCCCTGGCCAACCACGTGCGCCGGGCGGAGGACATTGCCACCGACATCACGGCGGCCACGGAGACGTTGGCCGCGGGAGCCGAGCCGGACGTCGCCTTCCCGGCCGTGCCGGGACGGCAGTGCGGCTGGTGCGACTTCCGGCCGAGCTGCCCTACCGGCCAGGCAGCCACACCGGCCCGCGAGACGTGGAGCTTCCTCGCCGAGGACGACGAGATCTGACGATCAGGCTGCCTGTCCCGCGGCGACGCGCTCGAACCCGGCCCAGACGATGGGCGAGCGGCGGGCGCGCTGGGGGAGCCGCAGCATGGTCTGCCGGAAGGCCTTCAGCGCCGCCGTCGCCGCGGCATCGGTCAGGCCGAGCCCGGGAAGTGAGAACATCCGGCGGGCCCACTGCGGCAGCAGGGCCACCGCGAGCGTCGCCAGCCCGCCCCAGGCCGGCTGGGCGGGCGTCAGGTAGCGCACCCAGGTCGGCATCGGCGGCAGCACGATGAGCCGGTAGGCGTCCCGCGCCGCCGGCGTCACCGCCAGCGAGGGCCGCATCGCCTGGAAGTAGGCCGCGAGCCCGGCGGCGGAGTCCGGCACGCCGTCGGCGGGAACCCCGATCAGCGTCGCCGACGTCACCTGCTCGGCCACGTACCGGTCGGCCTCGTCGTCGGTCAGCGGCAGACCGCCCCGCCGGGCGACCTGGAGCAGCGAGTCCACCTCGCAGCAGTGCACCCACAGCAGCAGATCGGGATCGTCGACCCGGTACGTCCGTCCGGTCGTCTCCTCTGTGGCCCCGAGCCGGCGGTGGATGCCGCGCACCCGCGCGACCGCCTGTTCGGCCTCGGTCCGGGTGCCGAAGGTGAGCGTGTCGACGTACGTGGCGGTCCGGATCAGCCGGGGCCACGGCTCCTCCCGGAAGCCGCCGGAGAACCGCGCGACGCCGTCCATCGCCACGGGGTGCAGCGCCTGCAGCAGCAGGGCGCGCAAGCCGCCCACGGAGAAGGCCGGATCGGAGTGGATCCGCCAGGTGACGCTGTCCGGGCCGAAGAAGCCGGCGAGGTCGTCCTCGGGGGTCCACCCCGACGGCAGGTCGGTCACGAACGGGCCGAGGCACCCGCCCAGAAGTCGAGCAGCACCTCCAGCGTCCGGGGCGGGTTCTCGACGGCGGGGGAGTGGATCGAGTTGTTGATGACCTCGTGCCGGGCCCCGAGCCGCTCGGCCATGTCGGCCTGCACGTGCGGCAGCCAGGCGTCGTCCGCCTCGCCGTGCGCGACCATGACCGGTACACCGGTGGCGGCCAACTCGGCCACCCGGTCCGGCTCGGTCAGCATCGCGTCGGCCATGCCGCGCAGCCCCGCCTCGGAATTGCTCAGGAAGCGGCGGGTGTAGAACTCGCGGGTCGGCGCAGGCACCGCCTGGGCCTTCGGGTCGGTCATCGCCACCTGCTCGAGCGTCTCGTGCACCAGTTGCACGCCGCCGGCGTCCAGCAGCGGGCCGAGGTGGTCGAGCAGGTCCGCCCGGCGCCCGGACAGCTTCGCGGGCCCCGACCCGAGCAAGGTGAACGAGGTGAACAGCCCCGGTTCGGCCAGCACCGCGGCCCGCGTGACCAGGCCCCCGAAGCTGTGGCCGAGCAGGTGCAGCGGGTCGCCGGTCTCCTCCCGCAGCACCCGGGCCACGTCGAGGACGTCGGCACCGAGCTCGGCGACCGAATAGGCGGTGGGGTCGTCGGGCCCCGGCGACTCGTACTGCCCGCGCTGGTCGATGGCCACCACCCGGTAGCCGGCCTCGGCGAGCGGCGCCAGCAGGGGAGCGAAGTCCTCCTTGCTGCCCGTGTATCCGGCGACCAGCAGCGCGGTCCCGCGGACGGCCTCGCCGCCGGTGTCCAGCCCGATCAGCGGGCCGGCGCGACCGGGGAAGCTGCGGTGCTCCGCGTCGTGGTCGGCGAGTTGCCGCAGGTCGTCGGGCGCGATCGCGAGGGGAACGGTGTAGTCGGGGCCACCGGGCAGGACCATGGTCCCCAGTGAACATCGCTCGGGCCGACGGCGCCGTGGCAGGGTGCCGCGGCGGGGTGCGGCGGGGTGCGGCGCCGTGGCGGGGTGCGGCGGGGTCAGCGGTAGCCGAGCACCCGGTCGGGAAGCCGGAGGACGACGACCGGCCCGATCCGTGCCGCCACGCCGCCGTCCGGCAGGTCCGCGACACCGGATCGGCCGAGTTCCGCCCCGGTCGCCGGGTCGCGCTGCACGAGCGCGCCGTCCTCCGGCACCAGCACCCCCGTCGGGCTGCGGGCATCCTTCCCGTCGCCCCCCGGGGGCGCCGGCAGGCCGAGCGCGGGGATGTCCCAGAGCGTTGCGCCCGAGGGGGCCGCGAGTGCGAACAGCCGGCCACCCACCCGGACCAGCGTGACGGCGCCGGCCGCACCCACCTGGACGGCGTCGGCTCCGGCGGGCACCGGCAGCCGGGTGAGCACGCTGCCGTCCGCAGTCGCGAACACCTGCACCTCGCCGTCGACGAGCACCGTCGGCAGCGCTCCGGCGCCGAGCAGCCGGAGCTCGGCGCCCTCCGTCAGCGGGACGTCGCGGCTCCAGTGCGCGGTGCCATCGAAACCGTCGAACAGGCGTACCTGCGCCACCGTCGCCCCGGCGCAGCGTTGGAGCACCGCGACGCCGGCGCTTCCGGCGGCCGCCCCCAGGAGGCGGCAGCCCGCCGGTGCGGCGTAACGCCAGCGGATGTTGTCGCCGGTCGGGTCCAGCGTCACGATGCCGGTCGGGTTGCTCGCCAGCACGATGCGGTCGGTGGAGGTGAGCGTCGCGTCACCCGACAACCGGAGACTGCGCGTCCAAGCGCGCACCCCCGTGCCTGCGCGCAGCGCGACCGCCTCGTCGCACCGGCTCCCCGTGGCGAAGACCGCCACGGCGACGCCGTTGGTGGCGGTGAGCCCACACAGCCGGGCGTTGCTGCGCGTGTAGTGCCACGCCTCCCCGCCGGTGACCGGGTCGAGGGCGCGCACCCCGTGTGCCGAGCCGACCAGCACCCGGCCGCTCTGGATCACGGTTCCCGCCGGTAGTTCACCGTCGGCCGACCACGCCTCGGAGACGGCACCGGCCGGCGTCCCCGAGGGGACGTCGGCCGGTGGTGCGGTCGTGCTCTCCGTGGCCGCCGCGTCCGAGCCCCGCCAGAGCAGGGTGGCGACGAGCAGCAGGGCCACGGTTGCCGCAGCCCAGACGAGCACCCGCAGGGGCGGGCGGATCGGCCACCTCCCGGGGCCCACCCCGAGCGTGCGAGGGGTGGGCGAGGCCCCGTCCAGGGCGCCGCCCTGAGCGTGCGAGGGGTGGGGAGGACGGGGTCCTCCTACCTTCATCAGGCGGCGGACTCGGAGCCGCCACCGCGGCTGGCGCCCCCACGACGACGACGGCGGCGCGGCTTCGGAGCCGCACCCTCCGACGAGCCCTCGGACGACGACTCGCCGGTGGACGCGGCCGGGGCGGTCTCACCCTGGTCGGCCGGCGTGCCGGTACCGCGGGTGCGCCGGCGCGGCCGGCTCTTGCCACCTTCGGCTTCCCCCGGACCCGAGTGATCGCCCGAACGGCCGCCGGAGGGGCCGCGCGAGTCACCCCGTCCGCCGGAGTCGCGTCCGCCGGACTGGGCCGGGCGGTTGCGCTTGCCGGTCTCGCCGAGGTCCTCGAGCGTCTCGGCGTCCAGACCCTCGCGGGTCCGCTGGGAGCGCGGCAGCCGGCCGGTTGCCGTCGTCGGCACGTCGAGGTCGGTGTAGACCCACGGCGAGGTCGAGTAGGTCTCCGGCGGGTCGGTGAAGCCGAGATCCAGCGCCTTGTTGATCAGCTGCCACCGGGGGATGTCGTCCCAGTCGACGAGCGTGACCGCGACACCGGTGCTGCCCGCGCGGCCGGTGCGGCCGATGCGGTGGACGTAGGTCTTCTCGTCCTCGGGGCACTGGTAGTTCACGACGTGGCTCACGCCGGTGACGTCGATGCCACGGGCGGCCACGTCGGTGGCCACGAGCACGTCGACCTTGCCGGCCCGGAAGGCGCGCAGCGCCTGCTCCCGGGCGCCCTGGCCGAGGTCACCGTGCACGGCGGCCGCGGCGAAGCCGCGGTCGACCAGCTCGTCGGCAACCTTCTGCGCGGTGCGCTTGGTGCGACAGAAGACCATCACCAGGCCGCGGTCGCGCGACTGCAGCACCCGGGACAGCAGCTCGGGCTTGTCCAGGTTGTGCGCCCGGTAGATGAACTGCGTCGTCTGCGGGACGGTCGAGCCCTCGTCGTTGCCGTGGGCCCGGATGTGCGTCGGCTGGGTCATGAACGACCGCGACAACGTCACAATCGGGCCCGGCATCGTCGCGGAGAACAGCATCGTCTGCCGCTTGTCCGGGACCATCGCCAGGATTCGCTCGATGTCGGGGAGGAAGCCCAGATCCAGCATCTCGTCGGCCTCGTCGAGAACGAGGACCTTCACCTTGCCGAGGATCAGGTGCCCCTGCTGGGCCAGGTCGAGCAACCGGCCCGGGGTGCCGACGACGATCTCGACGCCGGTCTGCAGGGACTGGACCTGCGGCTCGAAGGCGCGGCCGCCGTAGATCGCCTGGACGCGGATGCCGCGCTTGGCACCGGCGGCGGCCAGGTCGCGGGACACCTGGACGCACAGCTCACGAGTGGGGACGACGACGAGCGCCTGCGGGACGCCGTCGCCACCCTCGGCCGGCGGGACGACGCGCTGCAGCATCGGGACGCCGAAGCCGAGGGTCTTGCCGGTGCCGGTGCGGGCCTGACCGATGAGGTCGTGGCCGGCCAGCGCCAGCGGGAGGGTCAGCTCCTGGATGG
>JAOPWM010000007.1 GCA_025965695.1 Blastococcus sp. | reverse complement strand
CGAGCGCCGGACCGACGGGCGGGGCGGGGGTGGCCACACCGGCGTTGATCTGGAGCTTGATGACCGCGGTCAACCGCTTCCTGGGGGGCATGACTTCCTTCTTCGTGACGGGATGGAACGGCCCCGTCGCAGGACCCCGCCGCGAGCGTGCGAGCGGTGGGGGGCGACGGGGTCCTCTTCAGATTTTGCTGACCTGGTTGAACGACAGCTCGACGGGCGTCTCGCGGCCGAAGATGGACACCAGCACCTGCAGCTTCTGCTGCTCGGCGTTGATCTCGTTGATGGTGGCGGGCAGGGTGGCGAACGGCCCGTCCATGACGGTGACGGACTCACCGACCTCGAAGTCGACGAGGGGGGCCGGCGCGGCCGAGGCGCCACCGGAGGCGGCCTCGCTGCCGGCGGCCCGGGCGGCCTGCGGCGTGATCGCCGGCACGAGGATCTTCACGACCTCGTCGATCGTCAGCGGCGAGGGCTTGGACGTCGCACCGACGAACCCGGTGACACCAGGGGTGTTGCGCACGGCGCCCCAGGACTCGTCGTTGAGCTCCATGCGGACGAGCAGGTAGCCCGGCAGGACCTTGCGGTTGACCTGCGCCCGCTTGCCGTTCTTGATCTCGGTGACCTCCTCGGTGGGCACCTCGATCTGATAGATGTAGTCCTCGACGTCCAGGGACTGGATCCGCGCCTCGAGGTTGGTCTTCACCTTGTTCTCGTAGCCCGCGTAGGAGTGCACGACGTACCAGTCGCCGGGGGCGATACGCAGCGCCTTCTTCATCGCCTCGGCCGGGTCCTCGTCCTCCTCCTCGGCCGGGGCGGCCTCGGGCTGGTCGGAGTCGGGCGCCGGCGCGGCGAGCGGGTCGGAGGCGAGGGTGTCGGGGTCGCCGCTCTCGATCTCGGGGGCCACGTCGGCGACCTCGCCATCAGAGATCAGGGCGCCTGCGGCGAGGTCGGCGGTGTCGCTGGAGCTCTTGGCAGCGCCGGTCTCACCGGCACCGGTCTCGAGGTCGGCCGCGCCGGGCTCGTCCATGCGGGCGTCGTCGAGGTCGGTGGCAGCGCCTTCGACCGGGCTGTCGGTCTCGAAGGGCTCGCGGGGGTCGGTCACAGGTGTCTCTTCCTTGTCATGGTGCGTTCAGGCGGGGCGGGGATCAGCCGAAGACGGCGATCACGCCCTTGGCGAAGAGCAGGTCGAGGCCGGCCACCAGCGCGACGATGAACGCGACGAAGACGATGACCACCGTCGTGTAGGTGATCAGCTCGCGGCGGCCGGGCCAGATGACCTTGCGCAGCTCGGCCACGACCTCGCGCAGGAACCGGGCCAGGGAGCGCTTCTGGCGGGCGCCGTCGGCGCGCGCCCGCTCCGCGGCGGCCCGGGAACGCGTGCCGCCACCCTCGCGGACAGCGGGCGTCGAGGCCGAGCGGGCGGCACGGCGGCTCCGCGTCGCCACCGACTCCTCGTCGTCGTCGTCGGCGGCCGTGATGCGTCCCCGCCGGCGCCGCGATCGGTTCTCCCCGCCGCCCGCCACGACCTTGTCCTCGTCGGCCTCTGCCTCGGCGGCGATCTCGTCCTCCGCGGCCTCGAGCTCACCGGCGTCGTCGACCCCGGGGGCCTCGGCGTCGAGCTGCTCGTCGGTCAGCTCGGCGTCGGGGACGTCACGTGCGCCGTCCTCGCGTCCCGGCTTCTCGTCGCTCACTGCGCCTCGCTCGCCTCGTGGTGCCGGCCGCTCGCGTGAGCGGCCGGGTGGTCGGTTACTTCCGTGCAGTGGCAGGGGTGGCAGGACTTGAACCTGCAGCCTGCGGTTTTGGAGACCGCTGCTCTGCCAATTGAGCTACACCCCTAGTGCCCTGGCCGGGGCCCGGGACGGCCGCCTCACCACGGCAGCGCGGATCCTCGGAGACGTTCCCGGGGCACGCCGGTGGCGGGGTCAGCTGCCCCAGGTAGGCCAGTGTACGGGACCGCGCCCCCGCCGAGCCAACGTCCCACCGGTCCCCCACCCGGCCGATGAGTTGCCGGAGCCGGCACGGTCCTCCCTGCATGACCGAACTGCGCGTGCACAACTTCTCGATCTCGCTGGACGGCTTCGCCGCGGGACCGGGCCAGAGCCTCGAGCACCCGCTCGGCGTCGGCGGCCACCGGCTGCACGAGTGGGTCTTCCCGGACGGCAGGGACCGTACCGACGTCGACGAGACTTTCATCCTCCGCGGGGGAGGACGGCGTCGGCGCCACGATCATGGGCCGCAACATGTTCGGTCCCGTCCGCAGCGAATGGGCGGACTCCGCCGACTGGACCGGCTGGTGGGGTGCCGAGCCGCCCTTCCACCACGACGTCTTCCACTTCGTGACCGACGGCATCGAGGCGGCGCTGGAACGGGCACGGGACGCTGCGGACGGGCAGTCGGTACGCCTGGGCGGCGGAGTCGCGACCGTGCAGCAGTACCTGCGCGCGGGCCTGCTGGACGAACTCCACCTCGCCGTCGTCCCGGTGCTCCTGGCCAGCGGGGAGCGGCTGTTCGAGGGCCTCGGCGACGTACTCGACGGCTGGTCGTGCGTGGAGTTCACCCCGTCGGACGCAGTAGCCCATGTCCGGCTGCGCCGTCTTTGACACCATGGGGGCCATGACCGCCGTCTCCTCGGAGTCCTCCGCCATCGACGCACCGGCCGTGGGCGCCCTCCCGCCCGCCGAACGGCGCATCTCCCGCCGGATCGCCGCGATCAGCGAGTCCGCAACCCTGGCCGTCGACGCCAAGGCCAAGGCCCTGAAGGCCGCCGGCAAGCCGGTGATCGGCTTCGGTGCCGGCGAACCGGACTTCGCGACCCCGGACTACATCGTCGAGGCCGCGATCACGGCCTGCCGCCAGCCGGCGATGCACCGCTACACACCGGCCGGCGGGCTGCCCGCGCTCAAGGAGGCGATCGTCGCCAAGACGGCGCGCGACTCCGGCCTGCAGGCCACGGTCGCCAACGTCCTGGTCACCAATGGGGGCAAGCAGGCGGTCTACGAGGCCTTCGCCACGATGCTCGACCCGGGCGACGAGGTGCTCGTGCCCGCCCCCTACTGGACGACGTACCCGGAGGCCATCCGGCTGGCCGGTGGCGTGCCGGTGCCTGTGGTCGCCGACGAGCAGAGCGGATACCTCGTCTCGGCCGCCCAGCTCGAGGCCGCGCGCACGCCCCGCACGAAGGTCCTGCTCTTCTGCTCACCCTCCAACCCCACCGGAGCGGTCTACCCGCCCGAGCAGGTCGAGGAGATCGGCCGCTGGGCGCTGGACGCCGGCCTCTGGGTGCTGACCGACGAGATCTACGAGCACCTCACCTACGGCGGCATCACGGCTGCCTCGATGCCGGTGGTCGTGCCCGAGCTGGCCGACCGGTGCGTCGTCGTCAACGGCGTGGCCAAGACGTATGCGATGACCGGCTGGCGGGTGGGCTGGATCCTCGGCCCCGCGGACGTCGTCAGGGCCGCGACCAACCTGCAGTCGCACGCCACGTCCAACGTCGCGAACGTCTCCCAGGCCGCGGCCGTCGCGGCGCTGACCGGCGACCTGTCGGCCGTGGCGACCATGCGGGAGGCCTTCGACCGGCGGCGGCAGACGATCGTGTCGATGCTGCGCGAGATCCCGGGCATCGCCTGCCCGGAGCCGCAGGGCGCGTTCTACGTCTACCCGTCCGTCAAGGGACTGCTGGGCCGGCCGATCGCGGGGCGGACGGCCGAGACCAGCGCGGAGCTCGCCGGGCTGATCCTGGAGGAGGCCGAGGTGGCCGTCGTCCCCGGTGAGGCGTTCGGGACCCCCGGCTACATGCGGATGTCCTACGCGCTGGGCGATGACGACCTGGTCGAAGGCGTCACGCGCATGCAGCGGCTGCTCGGCTCGGCGGAGTAGCCGCTCAGCGGGGCAGGTCGACCCTCCCGAGAGCCCGTGCGTCGGTCAGTACGGCGATGGCGCCGGGGAGGTCGGCCAGCGCCGCGGCGACGTCCTCGGGGGTCGCGATCGACCACGCGTTGGCGTCGGCGTAGCAGCGGATCGCTGCATCGAAGGCCTCCGGCCCCGCGGCCTCACGCGCGGCGAGCAGCGCAGCCCCGCCCTTGCCGTAGACGACGTCGAAGTACGTGGCGTCGTCGGTGAAGTCGGCCATCGACCCGCCGACGTCGCCGGGCATCTGCAGCGCGCCCCGGTGGCCGGAGGCCGACTGCTCGTCGACGACGGCCTCCGCCCAGGTGGCGAACGCCTCGTCCAGCCACGGGTCGCGGAACTGCGAGTTGCCGACCATCCCGTAGAACCACATGTGCGCGACCTCGTGCACGAGGACAAACCTGCTCGGGCTGGCCTCGAAGATCATGCTCGGGTACTCGATCCCGCCCCCGTAGTCGGGCAGCAGGGCGACCGTCAGGGTGCGGTACGGGAAGGGCCCCACGTGCGCCTCGATGCCGGCGATCGCGGCGGTGGTCCACTCCACGAGCTGCGCGGCTGCCATTTCGCCGCCGGGGAGCACGCCGACTGTGACGGCGACCCCGTCGGGCGTGGTCGCCTGCTCGGTGGTGAACAGGCCGGCGGCGACCCCCACGTCACGGGCGACCGGCTCGGCCGAGGTCCAGGTGCGGCGACCGTCCTTCGCGGCCGACGGCTCCGCCCGCGCCCCGGTCATCAGGACCGTGAGGTCCTCCGGCGCCGAGACGGTGACCGAGGTGTCCATGGCAGGGCTGGTCGCGGTCTCCCCGCCCGAGTCGACGAACGGATCCCTCGCCCAGCCGACGCCCGGCTCCCACGCCAGCAGCGGGGCGCCGCTCGCCCACCAGGAGACTCCCTCGTCGGCGCCGAACCGGTCGAAGCCGCGCCGGCCGAGGGTCAGCGTGAAGCGGAGTTCGACCACGGTGGAGTCGCCGGCCCCCAGGTCGCCCGTGAGCGTCGCGACGTAGAGGCCGCCCGGATCGGCTGCCGCGGCCTCCTCGTAGCGACCGTCGGCCACGTCCTTTCCCCGGACGTCATCGACGACGAGCCGATTGCCCTCGGACGCGGAGTCGACGCCGTTGGGAACGAGGCGGAACACCAGTTCACCGACGCGGCGGTCCGGCGTGAAGACGACGGTCTCCGTGCCGGTGACGGTGACCCGGTCGTCCTCGAGCCGGAAGTCCAGGCTCACCACCGGCCGGTGTGGGTCGGGCCGGGCCCGCTCGGCCGGGCAGCCGCCCTCCGATGCCTGGCCGGGGGCGGCCGTTGTGGTGGGACCCGCGTCCTGCGCGGTCACCGTGTCTGCGAAGGACGTGCAACCGGCAAGGAGCAGCACTCCGGCAGCGGCCAGCGCGGCCCGCCGCGCCGCGCTCACGCCAGGCGGACGATCGCGCGCGCCAGGGAGAGGACCTTCTCGCCGCCGGTGGTCACCGTGAGGTCGACGCGCGCCCGGCCGTCCTCGAGGAGGGCACCGACCTTGCCGCGGACGGTCACCTCGGCACCGGCGTCGTCGTCGGGGACGACGACCGGCCGGCCGAAGCGGACGTGGTACTCGACGAGAGCCCCGGGGTCACCGGTCCAGTCGGTGACGGCACGGCCGGCCAGCGCCATGGTGAACATGCCGTGCGCGATGACGTCGGGGAGGCCGACGGAGGTCGCCACCCGCTGGTTCCAGTGGATCGGATTGAAGTCACCGGAGGCGCCGGCGTAGCGGACGAGGTCTGCGCGGGTGACCGTGAAGGTCCGCTCCGGCAGCTCGCTGCCCACCTCGACGTCGACCGGGCGGCTCATGCCGTGCCCCGTGCGACGAGCATCGAGGTAGCGGTGCAGACGGCTTCGCCGTCCTCGGTGGCGAGGTCGACTCGCGTGGTCAGCAGGTCGTTGCCGGCCACGCTGCGGACGGCGTCGATCGTGGTGGTCGCCACCAGCCGGTCGCCGGCGCGGATGGGCCGGTGGTGGGTGAACTTCTGTTCACCGTGCACCACCCGGCTGTAGTCCAGGGACACCTCGGGATCGCCCAGGACCACGAAGGCCGCCTCGAGGCTGACCACGATGGCGAACGTCGGCGGGGCTATGACGTCGGGGTGGCCGGCCGCGCGGGCGGCGTCGGCGTCGCGGTGGATCGGGTCGTCCTCACCGATCGCTGCGGCGAACTCGGCGATCTTCGCCCGGCCGACCTCGTAGACGGCAGAGGGCGGGTAGCCGCGCCCGACCAGTTCCCGGTCCAGCGCCATGCTCCCGCCCTCTCGCTCGGCTAGCTGACGCGCGTCAGCGGGTCTCGCGGTGCAGCGTGTGCTAGCGCTCCCGCGGGCCGTACTTCTTCAGCTCGAGCCGGTCGGGGTCGTTCCGCCGGTTCTTGCGGGTGATGTAGTTGCGGTTCTTGCACTCCACACAAGCCAGAGTGATCTTCGGACGGACGTCGGTGGCTGCCATGAGGAGTGCTCCTAGCCTTGTACGAACGCGACGGCGGATGCCGACACGGTGACGGACCCCGCACTGCGGGGTCCGTCAGGGGTAGCGGTGACCGGACTTGAACCGGTGACACAGCGATTATGAGCCGCTTGCTCTACCAGGCTGAGCTACACCGCCGGGATGACCACGCGGCCCGGTCTCGCGACAGGACCGGTCGGTCACCTTGTTGCGAGCCCCTTTACGGAATCGAACCGTAGACCTTCTCCTTACCATGGAGACGCTCTGCCGACTGAGCTAAAGGGGCGTGCTCGAAGAGCCGTCGGAGACTTTACCTCGCCGCGGCCGGCCCGCGAGCGCGGGGGTCGGCGCGGCGCGGGTCAGGTCCGAACGAACAGCCGCCGGTGAGTGGCACCGGGTCCGGCGGACCGGACCCCGGTGCGGGCCAGCAGCCAGGTCTCGAGGCGGTCGTCGGGAAGTGGCCGACTGACCAGGAACCCCTGGAGCTTGTCGCAGCCCATCTCGGCCAGCAGGTTGCGGGTAAGCTCGTCCTCGACGCCCTCGGCCACGACGCGCAAGCCGAGGTTGTGGGCCAGCTCGATGATCGAGCGGGCGATGAACGACTCACCCTGGCTGGTCGACATGCCGAGCACGAAGGACTTGTCGATCTTGACCTCGTCGATCGGCAGCTGCCGCAGCTGGGACAGCGACGAGTAGCCGGTGCCGAAGTCGTCCATGGACAGCCGCAGCCCCAGCGCGTGCAGATCGCCCAGCACGCTGCTGTCGCGCACCGAGTCGTCGACGACACTGCCCTCGGTCAGCTCCAGCGTGAGCAGCTCACCGGGCACGCCATGGCGCTGCAGTGCACGCCGGACGCGGGACACCAGGTCGGGCTCGGTCAGGCAGTGCACCGAGAGGTTCACCGCGACCGACAGCGCGATGTCCTGGTCCAGCCAGCGTCGGCACCGTGCCAGCGCCAGGTCCAGGACGTGGTCGGTCACCGCGCCGATCCGGCCGATCTGCTCGGCGAGGTGGATGAAGTCGTCGGGCGGGATCGAGCCGTAGCGCGGGTGGGCCCATCGCACCAGCGTCTCCACGGAGACGATGTCGGAGGTCTGCGCGTCGATGATCGGCTGGAAGACGACGCCGATCTGCCCGTCGGCCATCGCCTGCTCGAGCTCAGTGCCCAGCTGCAGTCGCCGCAGGCTCTGCTGGTCGAGGACGGGGTGGTAGCTGGCGACCCCACCGGAGGCGGCCGCGGCGAGCAGGGCGACGTCGGCGCGCTGCATCAGCATCCCGGCGTCGGTGCCGTGCACCGGCGCGGCGGCGACCCCGATGGTCAGCGTGACCTCGAGGTCCAGGCCGGCGACACGGGAGCGGGTCGAGGCGGCTTCGCGCAGCCGCCGTGCGGCGCGCTCGGTGGCGGCCAGGGACAGGCCGGGCAGGAGGACGGCGAACTGCTCGCCCTCCATCCGCGCCAGCAGCGCCTGCGGCGGAGCGTGCTCGCGCAACAGGCCGGCGGTGACCAGCAGCAGCTCGTCACTGGCCGCGTGCCCGAGGGTGTCGGTGACCTCGGTGTAGTTGCCGAGGGCGGCCAGGATCAGGCCGGCCCGGGCGCCCACGGGATCCGCGGCGAGGAGGTGGTCTATCTCCGCGGCCAGGCGCTGGCGGTTGGGCAGCCCGGTCAGCCGGTCGTGGTCGGCGTCGTAGCGGATCTGGGTGAGCAGCTGCTGGTGCCGGATCGCCGCGTTGACGTGGGTGAGCATGGAGTCCAGAGCGGCGCGGTCACTGTCGGCGAAGGAGACGATGTCGCTGCGACGGTCGCAGACCTCCAGATAGCCCGGCTCCCCCGCCGCGGTCATCACCGGCGCGCCCAGCAGGTCGGACACCCCGCGCCGGGCCAGGGCGGCGCTCTCCTCACCGTCGGCCCGCGCCAGGGAGACCAGGAGTGGCCCCTCGTCGGAGGTCACCGCGCGGCGGCGGAAGACGTCGTCCGGGTCGCCGGGGCCGTCGTACCAGACCGCTCCGTTCTCGGCGGACACCACCAGGCGCGGCTCCTCGTCGAGGTAGGGCGGCAGCCAGAGCGCCACCCGCTCGGCGTTGAGCAGCTCGCGCACGGCTTGGACGATCTGCCGGGTGCCGGCCTCGTCCGGGGAGACCTGCTCCACCCGGCGGGCGAAGTCATAGACCCGCTCCACACTGTGCCCCTCGCGGGTCACCGAGCCGAAGCGCCGGTACACGAGCGCGAGGGCGCCGAGGAGCGGCGCGATGAGCAGCCAGGCCCACGGGGTGACGCCGACCAGCAGCAGGACGGCCAGGCCGACGAGCAACGACACCGGGCCGACCAGCACGACGGGGACGAACAGGCTGGTCCAGAGCGTGCGGCCCGGGTATCCCTGCGTAGCACAGATGGCGCCCGCGATGAGCGCGGCGCCGACCATGCTCGCGACCAGGACGGCGACCAGGTAGGAGAACCAGGTGGCCGGCTCGACGATGTCGCCTGCCGGGAGCAGGCGGAGTACGCCGACGGCCGCGCAGACCTCGAGGACGACGACGGTGACGTTGAAGACCGCCTTCGGGCGCGGGTAACCCTGCGCCAGGACGGTGACACCGACTGCGGCGGCCCAGGCGATCGCGGTCCAGGACCCACCAACGGCGACCAATGCCATCACGAAGGCGAGTTCACTGGGCGACCAGGAGAAGCTCTGCTGGCGGAACTCGAACGGGACGTTGAACGATTCCGCGGCGACCAGTCCCAGGAATACGGCGATCAGCAGCGGGGCGTCGATCGGCCGGCTCATCGGGACGAGCGCCCAGAGAGCGATCGGGACCGCGACGGCGATCCCGATCCAGGCCACGGTCCACTGACTGAGGAAGGTCAGCGGCCGACGTGGCGCGCGGTCGTCCTGCTCGGCCACTGCTACCTGCGTTTCGTGGGGAAGACGGGCGGCGCCGAGGCTAACAGCGGAGCGACCCCCGGCAAGACTGTGCGACTCGTTCGAGGTAGTCGCGTCGGACGGCCCCAGAAACGACTCCAGGGCAGCCGATCCGAAGACCGGCTGCCCTGGAGTCACGCGCTTGGCGGCGCTTTATGGATCAGATGCGTGGATCAGGCAGCGACCGAACGGCCCCACTTGGCTCCCCGGCCCCACTTGGCTCCGCGACCCCACTTGGCTCCGCGACCTGCGTTCTGACCGGACTGGACGTTGCTCCCCATGATTGCCTCCTCGGCATGACTGACTGCGGCGTGCGGCAGCCACTTACGCGCGGGGGCAGAGCGTCGTTCAGTACGGACCGCGCTGG
Organism: Blastococcus sp.; assembly: GCA_025965695.1. Classification (GTDB taxonomy): domain Bacteria; phylum Actinomycetota; class Actinomycetes; order Mycobacteriales; family Geodermatophilaceae; genus Blastococcus_B. The sequence continues at coordinate 3,151 of JAOPWM010000007.1, read as the reverse complement.
AGACATTGCTTCCCGTCACCCGTCCGGACAAGCACCGAAGATCACGACCGGGTGACAGTCCGTCGCGTCGTCGCTCTCCGCAGTCAAAGTTGGACAAATCGTCACCGAACGGGTGACACCAGAGTGTCCGGCATCAATCGGACAGTCATCGCGGAAGCCGCAACCGGCCCCCCACCCGGCCATGGTCGCGCTCCGCCCGCTCCTTCTCGACGTCTGTCAGCCCACCCAGCAGCGGCTCCGCGTAGTCCGCCTCCGGCGACGCCGGGGGCCGGCGCACGCCGAGCGCCGTGGCCGTGCGGTCGAACGCTGCCATGGCCTGCTGCCTCACGGCCTGCGCGTCTGCCGATCGTTCGGGCGGCAGCTGCGCAAGGGCAGCGGCCGCCGCGTCGTTCCGGTCGAAGACGAGGCCGCGGTCGGCGCCGTTCTCCCACGTGCCGTCCATGTCCAACACGATCGCCAGCTCACCCTCCAGCACCCCGGCGGCGATACCCCCGTAGCCCGGAACCAGCTGCGCGTACAGGCCGACCGTGAGCCTCCACCACTCCGCCCGGTTCTCGGCCGCCTTCCGGGCCTCGAGGCAGTCCAGGACGTAGTCCGATCTCTGCGCGAACTGCTGCAGAGCCAGATATGCGCTCGGAACGGCTATGGCCGGGAGCGGTGACAGGGACCCCGTCCCGTCCAGCGAGCCCGGCTGGCTGAGGGCCCAGCGGTGCAATGCCTGCTCGATCTCCGCCACTGCACCGCGATCCAGGGTCACGTAGCCCAGTCCCTGCAGGACGTCCGCCCTCCCCCCGCCCGACCGTCCGTCGACTCCCACCTGGAGCGCGTCAACGGCCACCGACACGTGTGCGGCCACGGCTCCGCCGAGTGCGGGGGCGATCGCGGCCAGGGTGTCCCGGTTCACGGTCCAGTCGGCCGGGTCGTCCGCTTCCAGGCCCGCCCCCCCGACCTGGAGCCCGGTCCGGACCGCATGGTCGCCGGCCGCCCCCGGCTCCAGGGCCGCCTGGGTGACGATCTCGCCGAGTGCAACCCCGGCATCGCCCCACACGCGGGAGAGCAACGCCTCCCAGACGCGGGTGTCATCGAGCAGCGCCGCCGACACGGCAGCATCGGCGCGGTCGGCAAGAATGCCGATCGCCAGCGCCGTGGGATCACTGACCTCGGGCGTCCCCTCGACCGACCGCATCCCCACCGGCATGCGCTGTTCGTGCTCCCAGAGCAGCAACTGCCGACTCCACCCGGCCACCGTCCGGGTCTGCACACCACCGGACGGCATGGACAGCCCGGCGGCGAGAACCGTGGCCAGGCCCGCAGCCGCCGTGTGGGAGACCCCGTTCCGGTCATCGGCCCGGACGTACCCGGCGTTCAAGACGTCGCCTACGGGGTCGTTCGCTCCACCGCTCGGCACGGCAGCGCCGAAGGCCGCCGCCAGCAGGCGGGCCACGGAACTCTCCGGCCCGAACATGTTGTCGCCGAGAAACGTCAGCAGGTAGGTCACTCCCTCCTCCCCCATGCCTGCGAGAAGCGCGTTCGCGAACGCGCTGCGGCCGGCGAACGGTGCGGCCTCCGCCGCGGCCGCAGCCCTCGTCTCCGGCGTCGCGGGGCCGGTCAGGCGGTTCGCCAGCGCGCGACCGCGGCCGGCAAGTTCCTCGTCCCCCCAGCCCGGCAGCCGCGCGGCGAGGTACGCGACGACGCGGTTCGCGTCACCCGGCGCACCACGACCGCCGACCACTGCGCAACAGTCGGCGAGCACGCGCGCCGTCGCGGCCGCGTCGTCCTCCAGTTCTTCCAGAAGCGCCGTGTGTCGTCGTCGCCGGCTCGCCTCTCCGGCCTCGACCTCCTCGACGATTGCCCGGACGTCGGCACCGCCGCTCATGACCTGGAGCTGCAGGCTCTCCACCTGCGCCCACCGCTCCCACGCCTCGGCGAACTGTTCCCGCTGCTCGGTCACCAGCGCGGCCACCTGCCGGCGGGTTTCCAGGAGACGCTCCGCGTGGGTGTTCAGCCGGCCGATCGCAGGAAGCACTGCGTCAGAGACCGCCCTGACCAGAGCGGTGACCGCCCCGACCTGTGCCGCGGCCGCCGCGGCGTCGTCGCCCAGCCACCCCGGCGCCGTGGTTGCCGCCCCGAGGATCCGGTCGTCGACGGCCGCGAGACAGCCGGCGGCACCGGCGACCTCGCGGACCAGCCCGGCCAGAGCCCCAAGATCGCCCGGTGGCTTGTCCAGTGGGACCGGGCTCGGCATCGCGGTGGTCATTCGTCCCGTGGCCGTCGGTACGGGCCCAGGAGCGAGCCGTCCAGGCGCAGCCACGAGTCGGCCACCGCGGCCACGGTGTCGCCGAGCCAGCCGAGTTCACCGGCGAGCGCGCGGCCGGCCGCTCGGTGGCTCTCCAGGAAGGTCTCCACCGCGGCCTGCAGGCCGGGGCCGACCTGAGGTGTCTTCCGCAGGCGGACGCCGATCTCCTCGGCGTCGCCCACCGCACCGCGCAGCGCGTTCGCCAGCCCGTACACCTCGGCAGCGGGCATCTCGATGGACATGCGGGCAGTGTGGCGGCGCAGGCCGGACGCGCGCCGGCGTCGTCCACAGGCTCCCCCGCCGGGCAGGCCGCCACCCGATCGGGTGTCCACAGTGTCCACAGGCACTGTCCACAGGCAGTGGACAGAGCTCGTTCTGCCTACGCTGCCCGGCGTGCGGAGGGATGCAGCAGCTGCCGAGCGTGGGTCGACGCTCCCGTTCATCCTCGTCTGCTGGACCGTCGCCGCGCTCATGGCCTTCGGGGCGATCGCCGCTTCCGACGCCTTCCTGGAACAGCAGAAGGTGCAATCGCTGTGCGACGGCGCCGCGATCGCCGCCGCCAACCACACCGACGAGGCGGTCGTCTACACCAGCGGCGTCGGGACCGAGCTGCCGCTTACACGCGCCACGGCGCAGGCCGCGGTCGCCGACCAGCTCGCCGACGGCGGCACCGACCTGGACTCCTGGTCGGCGGAGACCGACGGCGCAGAAGTGACCGTTCGCTGCACGCGGTACGTCGACATCGCCTTCGGCTGGCTGTTCCTCGGCGGCGAGCCGCTCGAGCGCACCGCGACGGCGAGCGCGAGGGCCCCGACCCGGTAGCCCACGGACGGCGACGGCCCCCGACCTGCAGAG
>JAOPWM010000004.1 GCA_025965695.1 Blastococcus sp. | reverse complement strand
GCCCGCGGCGGCGCACGGGACTGGTCCAGGATGGAGGGCCCCGTCGCCGAGGTCCATCACCGTCTCGGGATCGTCTCGACGGTCGCCACCCCGATCGTCGTCGAGGGCCGTCTCTGGGGCGCGGTCGCCGTCCAGTCCCAGGAGCCGCTGCCGCTGGACTCCGACGAGCGTCTCGAGAAGTTCGGTGAGCTGCTCGCGACCGCGATCGCGAACGCGGAAGGCAAGTCCGTGCTCGACGCCTCGCGCCGGCGGATCGTCGAGGCGTCGGACGACGCTCGCCGCAGGATCGAACGAGACCTCCACGACGGCACGCAGCAACGGCTGGTGGTGCTCATGCTCCAGCTGGCAGCTCTCAGGAATGCGGCCCCCACCGGGGAGGCACTCATCGCGGAGTTGTCGCGCGTCGAGAGCGAGCTCGCGTCCGCGCTCGACGAGTTGCGCGAACTGTCGCGCGGTATCCATCCGTCGATCCTGTCCGAGGGCGGTCTCGGCCCAGCTTTGCGGGCGCTCGCGCGGCGCTCCACGATTCCTGTGGCGCTCGACGTCACGACGGAGAGACGGCTCGCTGAGCCGATCGAGGCTGCGGCGTACTTCGTTGCGTCGGAGGCCCTGACCAACGCGACGAAGCATGCACAGGCATCTCATATCGCCGTTTCGCTCGCGCCGCGCGACGGCGTCCTGCTGCTGTCGATCCGCGACGACGGCGTCGGCGGAGCGAATCCCGGCCAGGGCTCGGGACTCGTCGGGTTGCACGATCGCGTCGAGGCGCTCGGCGGGACGATCAGGATCGAGAGCCGGCCCGGCGCGGGGACGCTGATCGAAGTCGCGCTTCCGCTCGAGCTCGAGCCGGCCCGATAGGAACAGGCAGCGCGACTGTGCTGCGCGCGTGTGAGCCGCACCGGCATCGTGACGTGTGCGACCACGTGCCGGACCTGCCAGTTCTCGCAGAGCGACGGGGCGTCCCAGGTCTCGGCGGGCGCGGTGGCGAGCAGGTCGGCGAGGCCGTCGTACGTCGGCGCCACCCAGCGCATCGGCTCGGGCACGTGCCGCTGGTGGATGACGACCTCGGTGAACGTGGCGACCATCCGATGGCTGCCGTGCTGGCCGAGCATCAGGGTCTCGAACCGCCCGCCGATGCGCAGCTCGATGACGATGCCGTCCAGCGGAGCAGTCGTCCCGCGCGGGCCCCAGAACTGCGCGAGCTCCGCGGGCTCGGTGAGACACCGCCACACCGGCTCGGTATCAGGCGGTGAGCGGTCTCGCGGTCTCGATGACCTGGAAGGACCACAGCTGGGAATGGCTGGCCACGGGGGCTCGGGACTCGCCGCCGTGGTGAGCCTGGTTGAAGTCCTGGCTGTTGTGCCACGCCTGGAAGGCTTCCTCGCTCTCCCACCGGGTGTACACGAGGTACAGATCGGTGCCCTCCTGCGGGCGCAGCAGTTCGAACCGCTCGAAGCCGGCAGTCTTCTCGACTGCGCCTGCCCGGCTCCGGAACCGCTCCTCGAAGCTCTCTCGCCGGTCCTCGGGCACGGTGATCGCATTGATCTTGACGACACTCATGACCGTCACCCTTCCGCATGTTCTCGGGTGAGCGCTGCCCTCCTTCAATCCGGGGTGAGACGACCGGCGCGTCCCGTCGCGTGGCGCCAGCTCGTGCTCCTGCAGTCACACCCGAGTCGAAGAGGAGCCCTCCGTGGCCCTCAACGGCCCACTCAGAGACGCGGTGGGCAGCCCGTCGGTCTGCCGATGCGGAGCTGCCCGTGCGCACCGGGGATCCTGCGCTCAGCAGACCGCGCGGCCAGCTGGTCGTTCTGAAGCGACGGTGGCGCGGGATTGCGTGCGGTGGCTACGTGGGACGGACAAACGACTCTTGGCGGGACGCTGCGAAAGGGAGAAGCCTCACGCATGGCAGATCCCGACCCGCAGGCAAGGAGTTGACATGGCCACGCAGCCGGACGACACCAAGCCGACGATCGTCCTCGTCCACGGCGCCTGGGCCGACGCCACTGGGTTCGACGGCGAGATCCGCGCCCTACAGGAACGGGGCTTCCGCGCCATCGGGTTCGCCAACCCACTTCGTGGGCTCCCGGGCGACGCGACGTACCTCGCCGACTTCCTTCGGAGCCTGCCCGGTCCGATCGTGCTTGTCGGCCACTCCTACGGCGGCGCCGTCATCTCTGCCGCCGCGACCGGCAACGACCAGGTCAAGGCGCTCGTCTACTTCAACGGGTGGATGCCGGACGAGGGCGAGAACATTCAGCAGCTCCTGGAGAAGTACGAGGGCAGCCTCGTCGGACCCTCGATCAGGCCCGTGCCGTCCACCGGCCCGGACGGGAGCGAAGGCGCGGACCTCTACCTCGACCCCGAGGCATTCCACGCGGCCTTCGCCGCCGACGTCGACCGCGCCACGTCCGACGTCATGGCCGCGGCACAGCGGCCGTGGAACGGTGCCGCGTTCGGCGCACCGTCAGGCCCGCCGGCCTGGAAGGCAGGGATCCCGTGCTGGTACCTGCTCGGCAGCGAGGACAAGGCGATCCCACCGGCGCTCCAGCGGTTCATGGCCGAGCGCGCCAACGCAACCATCGTGGAGGTGGCCGCCTCCCACGCCTCGATGGTGTCGCAACCCGAGGCCGCGACACAGCTCATCCTCAAGGCCGTCGAGGCCACGGCGCCCGCTGTGAGTGGCATCTGAGGCCCGGTCTCCGTCGCGCTTCAGTTCCGGCGTCGGGCTCACGGTCGCGGCGAATCGGTCGTACAGAGGACGACGTCCTGGCTGCCGTACTCGTCCTTCAGCCGCGCGGTCGCAGTGATCCGGGCTCGAGCTCGACGAGCCGTTCGCGCGTCGCCGCGTAGCACCGGTAGCCGTCCCGCAGGCACAACTCGGTGAGGAGGGCGCGCAGCCGGCGGTTCCAGGGAGCACCTCGACGAAGACGGTCGGTCGCCGCTCCCGCAGGAGGTCACGGCCGGCGGCCAACAGCGCGTGCTCCTGACCTTCGACGTCGAGCTTCACCAGATCCGCGCCCACCAACAGCCGCCGGACGTCTACCGCCGGCACGTCGAACGCGGCTGTGACGTCACGGGCCATCTCGGCGGGGAGTTCGGTGTCCGACAGCAGGAAGGCGACCGTCGGTGTGGCCGACTGGTCGGCCGGCACCAGGAGTTGCACCGACGTGACAGCTGGGTCGGCGACCGCCGCGGCGGCGACCGGCTCCACCGATTCCACCTGGTTGAGAGCGAGGTTGGCCCGGCAGATCTGCACCGAGAGTGGATGCGGCTCGACGGCGACATGGCGTATCCCGGACGCAGCCTTGGCGGCCTGCACGGTCCAGTACCCGACGTTGGCGCCGAGCTCGAGCACCGACTGGGAGTGGCGGCAGAAGTAGCGCCACCAGGGCAGCAGTGCTGGTTCCCAGCCCTCCTCGCCGTACCAGTAGACCTGTGCGAGGACGAGCGAGTCGGCGGCGACGAACGCCAGGTCCGGGTTGTCGACCAGGCGGAAGGTCGACACCGCGCGGGGGATGCCGCCCTCCCGCAGAGCGCGGAGCATCACCCGGCGCAGTCGGCCGGGCGACGCGGTCCCGGGGGGGAGCCGGGCGACGCGGTCCCGTGGGGGAGGGGCCGCCGGACGGCGTCGGCGACGGGGACCGGCAGCCGGCCCACGACCGCCCTCGCAACGGAACGGGCGGACGCCCGGGTGGCGGATCGGATCATGTCGCGGCCGCGTCGACGAGCGACAGGACGTGACGGAGCCCGCGCGGCCCCGTTGCGGTGGGCTCCGGCAACAGCAGCACCATGAGCCCGGCCGCGGTCGCTCCGCCGTCGGTCAGTGCGTTGTCGCCCACCATCAGCGTCGAGGTCGGCTCGACGCCGAGCTCGGCGCACGCGTCGCGGAACACCCGCGGCTCCGGCTTGCACGCCCCGTACTCGCAGGAGAGCACCAGCGCGTCGATCCACGGCGACAGCTCCAGGCGGTCGAACACCGGCCGCAGGTCAAAGCCTGTGTCGCTCACGACGCCGACCGGGACTCCTCGTTCCCGGAGCCCGCGAAGAGTCGCCGCCGTGTCGGGAAACGCCTCCCACGACCCTGGATCGACGGTGAGCTCGTAGAGCGCGTCGCTGAGACCGGTGGCCAGGTCATCGGCGCCCGACCGTGCGTAGAGGTCGGTCCACACCTGGCGGTGGCGCTCCGCTGACAGGTCGCGTCCCTTCGCCAGTTCCTCCGGCGTTGCCGCCGCGGCGAGCACGCCCCGCCACACCTCTGCCACGGCTGCCGGTTCGACACGGACGCCGAGGTTGCCGGCCGCGGCGCGGAGCAGGGCGCCCGAGCCGGCGCGAAGCCTGATCAGCGTGTCCCCGGCGTCGAAGAGCACGGCGCGAAACGTCACCGCTGCCCACTCCCACTGGTGTCGGGCCGCGTTGCTTCCTCGACGATGATGCGTAGCTCGCTGAACGTCGTCGCCCGCCGTGCGGCCGCCTCTCCCAGCCGGGCCCGCAGCGCCTCGTCCTCGACGATGCGTCGCAGCGCCGCAGTCAGCGCGGCGACGTCGCCCAGCGGCACCACGAGCCCCTCCTCGCCATCCCGGGCCAGGTGCGGCAGGTTGCCTGCGGCGTCCCCGACGACCGGCAGCCCGGCCGCCATCGCCTCCCCGTACACCGTGCCGTACGGCTCCCGCGAACTGGCGAGGGCGAAGACGTCCGCGGCGGCGTAGAGCGCAGCGACCTGGGCCACCGGCAGCGGCCCGTGAACGAGGACCAGGTGCAGCGTCGCTGCGTCGTCCGGCAGCCGACTCACCGCCTCGAGCAGGTCGAGCAGCCCCTTGCGCGCCACCCAGTTCCCGGCCGACAGCAGCGCCGTGCCCCGGCCCAGCCGGAGATCGCCGGTGCCTTCACCGGTGAGGGCGCCACGTCGCGACCGGGCGGCACGACGCGCAGGCGGGCCCGGGGCAGGCCCGCAGCCGCCAGGTCGTCCGCGAGCGCCGCGCTGGCCGCCGATAGCGGTGACGCGGTGCGGTACGCCCACCGGTCGAGCAGCGCCTGCGTCGCCGTCCGGACGCGACCGTGGTCGATCCCTCCGGGCGGCTGGTGGAGGACCGCGACCACCGGGATCCGTGACCGCCGGGGCGGCAGCCACGGCCCGAGGTAGCCGGCCGCGATGCTGTCGAGCAGCAGCACGTCGGGGTGCTGCCGTGCCAGCCGCCGGAGGACGAGCGGTCCGGTGGCGACCGGCAGGGGGAATGGCGCGGCCGGCACGGAGACGAACCGCACGTGTGCGGCGAACCGGGGGGCGAGCGCCGCGATGCGCTGGTGGTAGAGGTACCCGCCGGTGAGCGTGCCCGGGTCGCCGAGCGTGACCCGCGAGACCATCAGCACGTGCGCATCGTCCACGTCGCTCCGACCCTGTTCGGTGCCGGCGGCCTCCTGGGTGGCGGCGAGCG
>JAOPWM010000002.1 GCA_025965695.1 Blastococcus sp. | reverse complement strand
CCTACTCCAGCGGCACGACCGGCCTGCCCAAGGGCGTCATGCTCACCCACCGCAACCTGGTGGCCAACGTGTCGCAGTGCCGGCCGCTGATCAGCCTGGGTGAGGACGAGCGGATCATCGCCGTCCTGCCGTTCTTCCACATCTACGGGCTCACCGTGCTGATGAACCAGGGCCTCGCCTGGGGTGGCGCCGTCGTGACACTGCCGCGCTTCGATCTCGAGGACTTCCTGCGCACCATCCAGGACCACAAGATCACCCGCGCGTTCGTCGCGCCGCCGATCCTGCTGGCCATGGCCAAGCACCCGCTGGTCGACAAGTACGACCTGTCGTCGCTGACCTCGATCCTCTCCGGTGCCGCACCGCTGGACGAGCAGCTGGCGCTGGCCGCCCAGGACCGGCTGCGCAAGGGTGGCGACGGCGGCGTCACGGTGGGCCAGGGATACGGCATGACCGAGCTGTCGCCGGTCTCGCACACCACCCCCGACCCCGGCTGCGAGCCGCCGGCGGGCGGCGAGGTGCCGAAGGGGTCGGTCGGCTACGCGATCCCCAACACCGAGTGCCGCCTGATCGACCCCTCCACCGGCGAGGACGCCGCGCCGGGAGAGCGGGGCGAGCTGTGGATCCGGGGCCCCCAGGTCATGAAGGGCTACCTCAACAACGAGAAGGCCACCACCGAGACCGTCGACCCCGAGGGCTGGCTGCACACCGGTGACGTCGCGATCGTCGACGAATACGGCTGCTACACCGTGGTCGACCGCGTCAAGGAACTGATCAAGTACAAGGGCTACCAGGTGGCACCGGCCGAACTGGAGGGCGTGCTCATCGGCCACCCGGAGATCGTCGACGCCGCTGTGATCGGGATGCCCGACAAGGAGAGCGGCGAGGAACTGCCCAAGGCGTTCGTCGTCCGCGCTCCGGGCTCCGGGCTCACCGAGCAGGCGGTCATGGACTTCATGGCGGCCAAGGTGGCCCCGCACAAGAAGATCCGGTTCGTGGAGTTCATCGACGAGGTCCCGAAGTCCTCGGCCGGGAAGATCCTGCGCAAGGACCTCAAGGCCCGCGCCTGACGTCGTCTCCCCGCGCGCTCAGCCGGGAGGCGGAGCCTGCGGAGGGACGCCGGTCGGCGACTCCGTCCGGGCGTCCGCGGCCGTGCGCCGGTCGACCGGCGCCGGCGGCGCCCACGACGGCGGCGGACCGGCCGGCATCGGCACGCCCGCGCCGTACGGCCCGGCGGCAGCGGCCGGACGGCGACGGACCGCGAGCAGGACCACGAGCCCGCCGATCACCAGCAGGAACAGTCCGCCGGCCAACAGTTCCCAGGCCACGCCGCCCAGTACCGGGACCGTGGCGCCGATGCGGGCGTTGACCGACACGTCCGCCGAACCGTCGGCGTTCATCACCACGAGCGTCCAGTCGCCGCCGGACGGCGTCCAGGTCAGCGCCCGGGGGCCCGGCCCGCTGGCCTGCGCCGTCCAGAAGTCCTGCTCCCCCGGCGGCGCGGACGGTGCCGCCGCCCCGAGCTCGGTCTCGTTGTTCCCCGACGTGCCGGAGCCGAGATCGGAGATGACGGTGCGCTCGACGCCGTTGAGGTAGGCCGACGTGTCGCGCACCGGAGCGATGCCGATGAACAGGTTCGCGCCCGGGTCGGCGCCGCTCACCTCGACCCGCGCGGTGCCCAGCGCCGACGAGAGCGGCAGCCAGTTCGCGCCGGTGGACAGGTCGATCCGGGCACTCGAGATCGCGTAGCCCGGACTGGTGAACGACTGCTCCGAGGACCACAGGTAACCGGCGTCGTCGCGGGCCACCCGGTCGGCCCAGAGCAGGACCCCGCCTCCCGCGAGCAGTCCGATGGCCGGCAGCAGCACGAGGAGACCGACGACCAGGGCGATGATCCGCCCGGGGCCCCAGCGTTGAGCGGTCGGTGGCGGGCTCCACGCGCGTTGCGGCGAGGCAGCCATGGCTCATCTCCTGGCGAGCGCCGGGCCGCGGATCCCGCGACGCGTGCCGGCGGACGCGACGAGCCTGACACCGTCGGCTGCCCGCGCCGGTGGGACGCTCCCGTCGATCACCGGCCCCGTGTACCGGACGGCGCGCCGGGCCGGAGCGTCAGTGGCCCTGACCGGGTGGTCGCGACACCATCCCCCGATGCCTAGGGTCGGGGCATGCATGCGGTGACGATGTCGGAGCCAGGCGGTCCCGAGGTGCTCGGCTGGGGTGAGGCGCCCGACCCGGTCTGCGGGCCCGGCGAGGTGATCGTCGACGTCGCCGCCACGGCCGTGAACCGCGCCGACCTCATGCAGCGGCAGGGCTTCTACCCGCCGCCGAAGGGCGCCAGCGACATCCTCGGGCTGGAGTGCAGCGGGGTGGTCAGCGAGGTCGGGGAGGGGGTGACCGGCTGGTCGGTGGGCGACGAGGTGTGCGCGCTGATCTCCGGCGGTGGCTACGCCGAGAGGGTCGCCGTCCCGGCCGGGCAGTTGCTCCCGCGGCCCTCGGGCGTGGAGCTGGCAACGGCGGCCGCGCTGCCCGAGGTCACCAGCACCGTCTGGTCCAACGTGTTCATGCTGGCCGGGCTGCGGCGGGGCGACTCGTTCCTCGTGCACGGCGGGTCCAGCGGGATCGGCACGATGGCCATCCAGTTGGCGGCCCGCGCCGGTGCCCGCGTGTTCACCACCGCGGGGACGGCGGCCAAGCTCGACGTGTGCCGCGAGCTCGGCGCCGAGGTCGGCATCAACTACCGCGACGAGGACTTCGTCGAGCGGGTGAAGGAGGAGACCGGCGGTGCCGGCGTCGACGTCATCCTCGACAACATGGGTGCCAAGTACCTCGCCCGCAACGTCGACGCCCTGGCCGTGGGCGGCCGGCTGGTGTCGATCGGCATGCAGGGCGGCACCAAGGCGGAGCTCGACCTCGGGAGGCTGATGGGCAAGCGCGCCTCGGTGCACGCCACGACGCTCCGCGCCCGCCCGGCGACCGGTCACGGCGGCAAGGCCGAGATCGTCGCCGCCGTCCTGCACGACGTCTGGCCCGACGTCGAACGCGGGGTCATCCGCCCGATCGTCGACCGCCGGCTCCCGATGTCGCGGGCCGCCGAGGCGCACCGGCTGATCGAGGCCAGCGAGCACATCGGCAAGGTCCTGCTGCTGCCGGAGGACTGACGCGGTGCCGAAGGTGTTCGTCGACGCGCGGACGTTCCGCGGGCTCCAGCGCTCCCAGGACGTAGGCGCCGAGGTCGGTCGCGGCGTGGGGGCAGGTCACGTCGTCACCCCTCGTTCGGCCAGGGTCAGTTCGAGCGCTCGCAGCGCGTAGTAGCAGCGGGACTTCACGGTCCCGGGCGGGATGCCCAGCAGGCCCGCGGCCTCGGCCACCGTGCGGCCGCGGTAGTAGGTCTCGATGATCACGGCGCGGTGCTCCTGGGAGAGCGCGTCGAGCGCGTCGGCGATGATGATCCGGTCCAGCGTGCCCTCGACCTGATCCAGCTCCGGTACCAGGGCCAGCGCGGCATCCCCCACCTCTGGCGGGCGGGCCCGCCGCGCCCGGTGGGCGTCGATGGCCCGGTGCTGGGCGACGGTGAACAACCAGGGACGGACCGGGCCGGTGTTCTCGTCGAGGCGGTCGAGGTTTCGCCAGGCCCGGAGCAGCGTCTCCTGGACGATGTCCTCGGCCCGGTTCCGGTCGCCGTCGGTCAGTCGCAGCGCGTGAGCCAGCAGCACGGGGGCGTGCCCGTCGTAGAGGGCCCGCAAGCTCTCCTCGCGCGCCGTCGCGCCGCGGGTCCTCATCGGCGTCAGTACCCCGGTACCGCTACCGGTTCTGAGGCAGGCGCGGCGGTGACCTCGGCGCCGTCGGCCGCGACGACCCACCACACACACCCTGCACGCCCTGGCCCGTCACGTCCCCAGGATCGGAGTCACCGGCGTACAGCCGGCCAGCGCGAGCAGTCCCAGGGCGACCTCAGCCGTCCGGATCGTCGTCTTCCTCACGATGGCGCCCCTTCGGCGGGTGGGACGGGATCCGACCCGTCCCGGCACCTCCAGCACGGACCGGACCGCTGAACGGTTCAGTCGCCCGGGCCACCCTCCAGGCGTTCGGCCGCTCGGGCCACGGGGGAGGATGGAGCCATGACTGCACCCGGACACGGCACCGAGCGCTCCCAACAGGTCGTCGTCGTCGGCCCCGACGGCCAGCCGGTCGGCGCCATGGCCCTGCCGCAGGGCGATGACGACGGTCAGGGTGGCTCGATCGGCGACATGGTCGAGCAGCCGGCCAAGGTCATGCGGATCGGCACGATGATCAAGCAGCTGCTCGAGGAGGTACGCGCCGCGCCCCTGGACGACGCGAGCCGCAACCGTTTGCGCGACATCCACGCGGCGTCGATCCGGGAGCTCGAGGATGGTCTGTCGCCCGAGCTGCGCGAGGAGCTGGAGCGGATCACCCTGCCGGTCACCGAGGGCGAGACGCCGTCCGACGCGGAGCTGCGGATCGCCCAGGCCCAGCTCGTGGGCTGGCTCGAGGGCGTCTTCCACGGCATCCAGACCGCGCTGTTCGCCCAGCAGATGGCCGCCCGCGCGCAGCTGGAGGAGGTCCGCCGCAAGGCGTTGCCCGGCGGCCAGGGCTCACATCAACCGGACGTGCGTCCCGGTGGCGGCCAGTATCTGTAGGTGGACTCGGCGCCTGCCGGGAACGGTTCCTGGCCGCGGCGTCGTCCGGTAGGACGACGGATCACACGGTGAACCGGCGTCCTGCAGCTCCCCGCTCATCCGGGCAAGCTCACCCGCGGCCCGCTGGGCGTAGGCGGCACCCGCGTTGGTCTCCTTCGTGCCGGCTGCATGGCCGTGCGGCCGATACGTACCGACGTCGAGCCGGATCCCTCAGAGTGACTGCAGGAAGGCCGCGACACCGTCGTCGTCGTTGGTGCCGGTGACGTCGGTGGCGACGGCCATCAGGTCCGGGTGTGCGTGCTCCATCGCCACCGCACGGCCTCCGGCCGCGCGGACCCACTCGAAGGCGGCGATGTCGTTGGGCATGTCGCCGAACACGACGACGTCCTCCGGGCCCACGCCGTGCTGCGCGGCCACCTTCGCCAGCCCGAACGCCTTGGTCACCCCGAGGGCGGAGATCTCGGCCAGGGCGTCGCTCGAGGAGTGGGTGACGGTCGCCCGGTTCCCGATGACGTCCTCGACCAGGGCGACGAACTCGTCGCGGGGCAGGTCCTCGTGGCGGGCGAGCAACTTGGCGACCGGGACGGCCACCATCTCCTCGAGCGTCGCCTCGGCGACGCCGGGCGCGTCGACGTCCCACCTCGGTCGGTAGATCGGCTCGTGCCGGAACTCCAGCCCGTACTCGACCGCGAACCAGGTGGCCGGCTGCCGCCGGCGCAACTCGGCGGTGACCGACTCCAGGATCTCGGGCTGCAGGGGCTCCTCGTCCAGGACCTCGAACCGCTGGAGGTCGAGCAGCACCGCACCGTTGCAGCAGACCGCGGTGCCGTGGCCCAGCACCTCCCGGATCCGGCGCATCCAGCGCGGCGGCCGGCCGGTGGCCAGGACCAGCGGGACCCCGTCGACCCGCCAGCGCTCGAGCTCGGCCAGCGTCGCCTCGCTGACGGTGTCGTCCCGGTGCAGCAACGTGCCGTCCATGTCGCTGGCGATCAGCCGCGGACGCCAGTCAGACATTCGGACGGCCCCCGTCCAGGAACAGGGCCTCGAGGTAGCGTGCGACGCCGTCGGCGTCATGGCCGCTGGTGACGGCCGAGGTCGCAGCGCGCACCGCGGGGTGCGCGTTGGCCACGGCGACCGCCCGCCCACCGGCGGCGGCGACGGCTGTGATCATCGGCAGGTCGTTGGGCATGTCGCCGAAGACGAGCACGTCACCGAATCCGACGCCGTACCGCTCCAGCGCGATCGCCAGGCCGGTGGCCTTGGTGATGCCCGGCGGCAGCACCTCGATGAACCCGAGGCCGGCATGCGTGACCTCCGCCTGGGCGGGGTCCACGACCTGCTGGGCCAGCGCGAGCAGTTCGTCCTGCCCGAGCGTCGAGGAGCGCAGGAAGGCCTTGAGCACCGAGCCCTCGGGCAGCACCTCGTGCCGCGGGAGCAGGTGGGCGGGCTCCGGGTAGGGCCAGTTGAATCCGTGCTGGACACGCAGGGGGCCGTCGGCCACTCCCCGAGCCTGAGCCTGCTCCGCGGCGTCCTCGACCGCGACGATGAGGTCGCCGGCGACCTCCTCGATCCGGGCGATCACCGCGGCCGCCTCGTCGCGGGGCAGCCCGACGGTGCGCAACACCTCGTCGCGTTCCAGGTCGACGACGAAACCGCCCTGCGCAAGGACGGCGATGCCGCGCCCGTCGAGGGCGACCCGGACGCTGTCGAGGAGCCGGGGTCCGCGGCCGGTCACGCCGACGACCGGGATCCCTGCGTCCCAGCACGCCTCGAGCGCGGCCCGCGTGCGCGCGGTGACCTCACCTGCCGAGTTGAGCAACGTGCCGTCGAGGTCCGTGGCGACGAGCTTCGGCCGCCACGCGCCCAGCTCGCCCAGCGCCACAACCGTGTCCGCGCCGGGCAGGGCCCCGTAGGCCTTGAGTGCCTTCGGCGGCTTCGGGGTCATGCGGTGGGCACCGGTATCGGCGCCGCGAGGGTCATCCCGGGGGTGAGCAGCTCCACCCCGCCCAGCCACGGGCGCAGCGCGACGGGCACGTAGACCGAGCCGTCGGCGCGCTGGTGCACCTCGAGCAGGCAGGCGATGGTGCGGGCGATCGCGCAGAGCGTGCCGTTGAGCGTGGCCGCGGTCTGGGGCTTGCCGTCCTCGTCGCGGTAGCGGATGTTCAGCCGGCGGGCCTGGAAGGTGCCGCAGTCGGAGGTCGACGTCAGCTCGCGGTAGGTGCCCTGGCTGGGGAACCACGCCTCGATGTCGTACTTGCGGACGGCGCTGGTGCCGAGGTCGCCCGCGGCGATGTCGACGACGCGGTAGGGCAGCTCGAGCGTCTGGAGGAACTCCTCCTCCCACTGCAGCAGCCGCAGGTGCTCGGTCGTCGTGTCCTCGGGCCGGCAGAAGCTGAACATCTCGACCTTGTCGAACCAGTGCACGCGGATGAGGCCGCGGGTGTCCTTGCCGTAGGACCCGGCCTCGCGGCGGAAACAGGACGACCAGCCGGCGTAGCGCCTGGGGCCGGCGGAGAGGTCGAGCACCTCCTTGGCGTGCATGCCGGCGAGGGCCACCTCGGAGGTGCCGACGAGGTAGAGGTCGTCGCGCTCGATCCGGTACACCTCCTCGTCGTGCTCGCCCAGGAAGCCGGTGCCCTCCATCGCCTCGGGCTTGACCAGCGCAGGGGCGATCACCGGGGTGAAGCCCGCGGCCACCGCACGGCTGATCGCCAGCTGGGCGAGCGCGAACTCCAGCAGCGCGCCCGGGCCGGTGAGGAAGTAGAAGCGGGCGCCGGAGACCTTGGCGCCGCGCTCCATGTCGATCGCGCCGAGCGCCTCACCGATCTCGAGGTGGTCGCGCACCGGGAAGTCGTAGGCGGGCACGTCGCCGACGGTGCGCAGCGTCACCGCGTCGTCCTCAC
>JAOPWM010000245.1 GCA_025965695.1 Blastococcus sp. | reverse complement strand
CGTGGCTCATCCAGACCGACTGCTCGACCGGCAACGTCCCGAAGAGCCGGCCCTGCGTGGTGACGGTCAGGGGCGTACCGCCGTACTCCCGGTCGCCGGTGTGGGCCACTGCTCCGCCGAGGCTCTGCGCCATGGCCTGGAAGCCGTAGCAGATGCCGAACGCCGGGACACCGGACTCGAACAGGGTCGCATCGACCTGCGGGGCCCCGGGTGCGTAGACGCTCGACGGCCCGCCGGAGAGCACGATGGCGGCCGGCTTGCGGGCGAGGATCTCCTCGGCGGGGACATCGCACGGGACGATCTCGGAGTAGACGCCGGCTTCGCGGATCCGCCGAGCGATCAGCTGGGCGTACTGGGCACCGAAGTCGACGACGAGGACGGTCGGGAAGTCCATCAGTCCGCCGCTCCCCCGATCACCAGATCGACGCGCTGGAACTCCTTGAGGTCGCGGTAGCCGGTCTTGGCCATCGTCCGGCGCAGCGCACCGAAGAGGTTGGTGCGCCCATCGGAGGTCTCCGCCGGGCCGAGCAGCACCTGCTGCAGCGTGCCGGCCGGGGGAACGGGCGCCGACGTGCCGCCACGCGGCAGCCGCGGGTGCGCCGCGACCGAGTCCCACCAGATCCCTCCGCCGGGGACCTCGGCGGCGATCCGCAGCGGCTCACCGAGCTGGACGGCGTCCGCGCCGCAGGCGAGCGCGCGGGCGATCGCCCCGCTGGTCTCGATCCGGCCGTTGGCGATGACGTGCACGTACCGGCCACCGGTCTCGTCGAGGTAGTCGCGCCGTGCGGCCGCGGCGTCGGCGATGGCGCTGGCCAGGGGCACGCGAATGCCCATCACCGCGTCACCGGTGGAGAAGCTGTCGGCGCCCACGCCGACGATGACCCCGGCCGCGCCGGTGCGCATGAGGTGCAGGGCGGTCTGGTAGTTCGCCGCCCCGCCCACGATGACCGGGACGTCGAGGTCGGCGATGAACTCCTTGAGGTTGAGCGCATCACCCTGGGTCGTGACGTGCTCGGCGGAGACGATCGTGCCCTGGATGACGAGCAGGTCCACGCCCGCCGACAGCACCGTCGGGGCGAGCTGCAGGGTGTGCTGCGGGGAGATCCGCACCGCGGTCGTGACCCCGGCCTCGCGCATCTCCTTGATCCGGGCCGCGATCAGGTCGGGCTTCACCGGCTCGCAGTAGACCTGCTGCAGCAGCGACACCGGCGGCGCACCGACGGCCGCGGCGTCCCGGAGCTGGCGGTAGATCGGCAGCGGGTCCTCGTAGCGGGCCCACAGCCCCTCGGCGTTCAGCACGCCGAGACCACCGGCCTCGCCGACTGCGATCGCCGTCGCAGGGCTCACCACCGCGTCGGACGGGCTCGTGACCAGCGGGATCTCGAAGCGGAAGGCATCGATCTGCCAGGCCGTCGAGCAGTCGTCGACGTCGCGGGTGCGCCGGGACGGGACGATCGAGACCTCGTCGAGGTCGTAGCCGCGTCGGGCGAACCGGTTGAGCCCGATCTCGACGGTGTCGCGTGCACTCATGTCAGCGACCCCTGTAGTTCGGTGCCTCGACGGTCATCTGGATGTCATGGGGGTGGCTCTCTACCAGCCCCGCCGACGTGATCCGGGTCAGCTGTCCGCGCTCCTTCAGGTCCGCGATCGTCGCCGCACCCGCATATCCCATCGAGGCCCGCAGGCCGCCGACGAGCTGGTGGGCCACGCCGGCCAGGGCGCCCCGGTAGGGCACCTGACCCTCGATGCCCTCGGGGACCAGCTTGTCGTCGGAGAGGACGTCGTCGGCGAAGTAGCGGTCGCGGCTGAAGGACTGGTTGCCGCGCTTCTGCATCGCGCCGAGCGAGCCCATGCCGCGGTAGGTCTTGTACTGCTTGCCGTTCATGAAGACGAGCTCGCCCGGAGCCTCCTCGACCCCGGCGAAGAGCCCACCGATCATGACCGTGTCCGCACCGGCCACGAGGGCCTTCGCGATGTCGCCGGAGTACTGCAGGCCGCCGTCGGCGATGACCGGCACCCCGGCCGGGCCTGCGGCCAGCCATGCCTCGTAGATCGCACTGACCTGCGGCACGCCCACACCGGCGACGACCCGCGTGGTGCAGATGGAGCCCGGCCCGACACCGACCTTGACCGCGTCGACGCCGGCGTCGATCAAGGCCTGGGCACCGGCGCGCGTGGCGATGTTGCCGCCCACGACCTCGACGCCGCCATCGCCACCGAAGTCCTTCTTGACCCGGGCCACCATGTCGAGCACGGCCCGCTGGTGACCGTGCGCGGTGTCGACGACGAGCAGGTCCACACCCGCCTCGACAAGCAGCCCGGCGCGCTTGTAGGCGTCCTCGCCGACGCCGAGGGCGGCACCGACGACGAGGCGGCCGTCGGCGTCCTTGGTGGAGTCGGGGAACTGGTCGCGCTTGACGAAGTCCTTGACCGTGATCAGCCCGCGCAGCCGGCCCGCCGCGTCGACCAGCGGCAGCTTCTCGATCTTGTGCTGCCGCAGCAGCTCGAGGGCGGTGTCGGGGTCGACGCCCACGGGCGCGGTGACCAGCGGCATCGGCGTCATCACGTCGCGCACCAGCCGGTGTTGGTCGGTCTCGAACCGCATGTCGCGGTTGGTCACGATGCCCACGAGCACGCCGTCGGCGTCGACCACGGGGGCGCCGGAGATCCGGTAGCGCGCCGAGAGCGCGTCGACCTCGGCGAGGGTGTTGTCGGGCGAGCAGGTGACCGGGTTGGTGACCATGCCGGCCTCGGAGCGCTTCACCAGGTCGGCCTGGCCCGCCTGCTCCTCAGCGGACAGGTTGCGGTGCAGGACGCCGACGCCGCCGGCGCGGGCCATGGCGATCGCCATCCGCGCCTCGGTCACGGTGTCCATCGCGCTGGAGACGAGGGGGACCCTCAGGGTGATGCGACGGGTGAGCCGGGTGCTGGTGTCCACCTCGGCCGGGACGATGTCGGACGCGCCCGGGATGAGCAGGACGTCGTCGTACGTGAGCCCGAGCGGCGCGAACTTCGCGGGCAGCTCCTGAGCTCGATCGTCAGGCTGCATGTGCACGGCCACCCTTCAGCAGATCGCGTATGACGCCGGTCGGCACCCGCCGGGCGCCGGAAGACCGCACCCGATCGTAGGCGGCGGTGCCGAACGCGCGGTGCTCCGCCTGTCGGGCCGTTACCGTGGAGGGCGTGACTCCGTTCGACGACGCCTCCGGACCCGACTTCGGGCCCGCGGATCCTGCAGGCCCTCCCCCGCTGACGATGGAGGAGCGGGCCGGCGTCCTGGACGACCTGGCCGAGCTCGAGGTGTTCCGCACCCTCCTGGAGCCGACCGGCATCAAGGGCATCGTGGTCGACTGCCCCGACTGCGATGAGGAGCACCACGTCGACTGGGCCCTCATGCAGGCCAACCTCAAGCAGTTGCTGGAGGAGGGGCAGACCGGTCGGCACGAGCCGCCGTTCGATCCCGACCCCGACGACTACGTCAGCTGGGACTACGCCAGCGGGTACGCCGACGGCGTGGCCGCGACGGCCGAGCAGGACGAGCCCAGCGGTCAGCACGGCGCCGGCCGCCACGCCCGGGAGGATTGAGAAGGAACGAACGAGCCCTCGGTGTGCACCACCGGGGGCTCATTCGCGTCGCGCCAGGTCATGGCGAGTGGGGCCCGGAGGGTCCCGCGATGCGGTGACGCATCGGCTCCACGTTCAGGGGGACGGCACGTGGCCGCGGTGTGGTCATGGCGAGTGGGGCCCGGAGGGTCCCGCGATGCCGTGACGCATCGGCTCCACGTCCAGGGGGACGGCACGTGGCCGCGGTGCGATCCGGAGGATCGCAGTGTTACTGCATGACCCCCCGACGGAAGCCGATCGCGACGGCCTCGGCGCGGTCCTTGGCGCCGAGCTTGCGGAACAGCCGCCGGGCGTGGGTCTTGATGGTGTCCTCGGACAGGTACAGCTCGCGCCCGATCTGGGCGTTGCTCTTGCCCTGGCTCATGCCGGTCAGCACCTGCATCTCGCGCATCGAGAGCGCGGCGGCAGGCGGGGCCTCGCGGACGGTCGAACGAACCGTCGTCGGGGCGGAACCGGCCAGCGGCGCGGCACCGCTCCACGCGGGCACCGGACCGGCCTGCTGCGGGATGCGGCCACCCTCGGCACGCAGTCCGAGGCGGGACAGGCCGAGGCCCATCTCGATCGGGCTGGCGTCCCAGCGGAGGTAGCCGCGGGCCCCGAAGGCGACGGCGGCCCGGACGCTCTCGGCGTCGTCGGGCGCACCGAGCACGAGCACGGGCAGACCGGGGTAGGCACGCAGCGCCTGCGTCGCGGCGCTCAGGCCGGTGTCGACGGCACGCTGGGTGCCGACGATCAGCACGTCGGGCGTACGGGTGGCCAGGCGCGACATGAGGGATGCGGCGTCGGCCACCACCTCGACCCGGCTGACGAAGGGCAGGGCTACCAGGCGGGAGGCGACGTCGTCCCGGACGCGCCGGCGCTCGTCGTACACCCAGACGGTGGTCGTGGCACCGTGACCGGGCCCGCGCATCCTGTCGTCGATCAAGGCCTGCTCCTCGCTCTCCCCGGTGAACGAGCCGCCGGGTCCGAACCGACCGGGGAACACCCGATCGGCGGTGCGTAGGCGGGGGCTCCCCGTCCGGGGAGCCCCCGCCTCTGCACGGGTCGCGGCGCGGATCCGGGTTTCTCCCCCTCCCGGTTCCGGCTCGACCTGTTCCGAGCTTGATCGACACGATCGGGCTACAACACCCGCCCTCACCCCCGGGGGTGAGGAGCCCGAATTCGCAACTCGAAGCAAAAAGTTGCGATCACGACGTGTTTGACCATGTGAGGGCTCGGGCACCGGGGCCTTGCAGCAGCCGGACAGCCCCCTCCGGCTCGCAGAGCCCTGGATGATAGATGGCCGACATTCGCAGGCTCCCGACACCCGTCGCCGAGGTCTGGGACTGGCAGCTCCACGGCGCATGCCGTGGCGAGAACACGTCCCTCTTCTTCCACCCCGATGGTGAGCGTGGCCCGGCCCGCGCCCGGCGGCAGACCGCGGCCAAGGCGGTCTGTGCCCGGTGCCCGGTGCTCGACGCCTGCCTCAAGCACGCGCTGTCGGTCCGGGAGCCCTACGGAGTGTGGGGCGGCATGAGCGAGGAAGAGCGGGCGCGGCTGATCGCCGCCGAACCAGCAGCCGTCGCCGCGGGGGTCTGAGGACTCGGCGTCGGCGCCTGACCTGGTCGGCGCCGACGTCAGACAGAGCGACGTACGAGAGGGCCGGTCCAGATGATCTGGACCGGCCCTCTCGGTGTTCGTGTCGCGCGCTCAGCTCAGTGGCTGTGCCCGTGGCCCCCGTGGGAGTGCCCGTGCCCGCTACCGGCGTGCTGGTGCGACTCCTCCTCGGCGGGCTTCTCCACCACGGCGGAGTCGGTGGTGAGCACCATCGCCGCGATGGAGGCCGCGTTCCCGAGCGCGGCCTTGGTCACCTTGACCGGGTCGATGACGCCCTGGGCGGCCAGGTCGCCGTACTCACCGGTCGCGGCGTTGAAGCCCTGACCGAGACCCAGCTCGCGCACCTTGTTGACGACGACCCGGCCCTCGTAGCCGGCGTTCTCCGCGATCCGCGCGAGGGGAGCGTCGAGCGCGGTGCGGACGGCCCGGGCGCCGGTGAGCTCGTCACCGGTCAGGTCGAGGGCGTCGATCGCCGTGACGGCGTGCACCAGGGCCGAACCGCCGCCGGGGATGACGCCTTCCTCGACCGCCGCGCGGGTTGCGGCGATCGCGTCCTCGATGCGGTGCTTGCGCTCCTTGAGCTCCACCTCGGTGGCCGCGCCGACGCGGATGACGCCGATGCCGCCGGCGAGCTTCGCCAGCCGCTCCTCCAGCTTCTCGCGGTCCCAGTCGGAGTCGGTCGCCTCGATCTCGCGGCGGATCTGCGCCACGCGCTCGCCGATGGTCTCCTTCGTGCCGCCGCCGTCGACGATCGTGGTCGCCTCCTTGTCGACGGTGACCCGGCGGGCGGTGCCGAGCACCTCGAGGCCGACGGAGTCCAGGGAGAGCCCGACGTCCTCGCTGACGACCTGGCCGCCGGTGACGACGGCGAGGTCGGCCATGAACGCCTTGCGACGGTCACCGAAGTACGGCGACTTCACCGCGACGACCTTGATCGTCTTGCGGATGGAGTTGACGACGAGGGTCGACAGCGCCTCACCCTCGACGTCCTCGGCGACGATCAGCAGCGGACGGCCGCCGGTCGACAGCACCTTCTCCAGCAGCGGCAGCAGGTCGGCGAGCGCGCCGATCTTGCCGCTGACCAGCAGGACGAGGGCATCGTCGAGGACGGCCTCCATCGACTCCTGGTCGGTCACGAAGTACGGGGACAGGTAGCCCTTGTCGAACTGCACGCCCTCGGTGACGTCCAGCTCGGTGGACATCGTGTTGCTCTCCTCGACGGTGATGACGCCGTCCTTGCCGACCCGCTCGAACGCCTCGCCGATGAGCTCGCCGACCTCGGTGTCCTGGGCGGAGATGGTGGCGACACCCGCGATGGCCGAGCGCTGCTCGACCGGGATGGCGGCCTTGTCGAGCGCGGCGTGCACGGCGTCGACGGCTGCGCGCATGCCGCGGCCCAGCGCCATCGGGTTGGCGCCGGCGGCGACGTTGCGCATGCCCTCGTGCACCAGGGCCTGGGCGAGCACGGTGGCGGTCGTGGTGCCGTCACCGGCGACGTCGTTGGTCTTCGTGGCCACGCTCTTGGCCAGCTGCGCGCCGAGGTTCTCGTACGGGTCGTCGAGGTCGATCTCACGGGCGATGGTCACGCCGTCGTTGGTGATCGTCGGGGCGCCGAACTTCTTGTCGATGACGACGTTGCGGCCGCGCGGGCCGAGCGTCACCTTGACCGCGTCGGCGAGCTTGTCGACGCCGCGCTCGAGGGAACGCCGGGCGTCCTCGCTGAACTTGATGATCTTGGCCATGCCAGACCTCTCGAGAGGGAAGTACAGGGGTGGGAACGACGACCGCCCCGGGACCCGAGGGAATCGGGTCGCCCGGGGCGGTCGGAGAGCTCAGAAGAGCTGGGATCGAGGAGAGGTCACTTCTCCACGACGGCGAGCAGGTCGCGGGCGGAGAGCACGAGGTACTCCTCGCCTGCGTACTTGACCTCGGTGCCGCCGTACTTGGAGTAGATGACCACGTCGCCCACGTTCACGTCGAGCGGAACGCGGTTGCCGTTGTCGTCGATGCGGCCGGGGCCGACAGCGACAACGGTGCCCTCCAGGGGCTTCTCCTTGGCGGTGTCCGGGATGACCAGACCAGAGGCGGTGTTGGTTTCGGCCTCGTTGGCCTGGACCACGACCCGGTCCTCCAGCGGCTTGATGCTGACCTTGGTAGCGGTCGTCACGTCGGTGACGCCCCCTTCGGTGTCGGACGGGCTGGTGAATGGTTCATGCGGTGGTGCTGATGCTGTGGCACGGGATCCGGGCACCCGCCGTCGCGGGGGTCGGGCGCCAGCCCGTGTCGGTTGGCACTCTACCCATGAGAGTGCCAGCTACTCAACCGGGTCCCCGACCGGGTGAGTGAACCCGTGCGCCAGTCTGACCTGGTGACCGAGGACCTCCTCGCGCAGCTGCGCTGGCTCCGCGGGCCCGACGGCACCGGCGCGGTCCGGCTGGCCGGTCGACTGCAGGACGACGGAGTGGACCTGCTGCCCGGACTGGCGAAGCTGCGCGCCGAGGTGGGCCCCGAGCACGCCGGCCCGGCCTGGGAGCTCGCCCGGCTGCGTGCCCGCGCCCGGCCGGTGTTCGGGGACGACGCCGACGTCCTGATGCTGACCGCGGACACCCTCGAGCAGGCCGGGCGCCCCGAATTGGCCGCCCGCCGGGCAGCCCGGCTGCTGGCCGGTGGCGCAGCGTCCGTCGCCGACCTGGGCTGCGCCGCCGGCACCGACACCGTGGCACTGGCCCGGGCGGGCGCGACCGTGGTGGCCGTCGACCGGGATCCGGTCGCCCGCGCACTCACCGCCGCCAACGTAGCCACCCTCGGGCTCGCCGACCGGGTCCAGGTACTCGCCGCGGACGTCGTCGACCTGGTCGACACGGCGCGGGACGGCGAGGTCGCCGGCTGCGCGGCCGCCGCCCTGGACCCGGCCCGGCGTGCGGGCGGCCGCCGGCAGCTGGACCCCGACCGCTGGTCGCCCCCCTGGTCGACGGTGACGGCGCTGCTGGACCGGGTGCCGGCGACCGTCGTCAAGGTGGCTCCCGGCCTCGACCACGACCGGGTGCCGGACGGGATCGAGGCCGAGTGGGTGTCGGTCGGCGGATCGATCGTCGAGGCGCTGCTCTGGGGGCCGGGAGTCTCGCGCACCTGGCGGCGGGCCACCCTGGTCCGGGGCGGGGTGGTGCTCGAGCTGACCGCCAGTGCCGACCCGGGCCCGGCGCCCGTCGGACCGGTGCGCGGCTGGCTGCACGAGCCCGACCCGGCACTCATCCGCTCCAGCCTGATGTCGCTCGTGGCGGCCGACCTGGGCGCCACCCTGGTCGACCCCACCATCGCCTACCTGACCTCGGACGCCCCGGCGGACTCCCCCTGGGTCAGTTCCTACCGGGTGGCCGAGGTGCTGCCGTTCAACCTCAAGAAGCTGAGGGCGCTGCTCCGGGCGCGCGGGATCGGCCGCGTCGTCGTGAAGAAGCGGGGTTCGCCGATCGAGCCGCAGACCCTGGCCAGGCAGCTGAAAGGCCCCGGGACCGGCTCCGCCGTCGTGGTGGTCACCCGTGTGGCCGGAGCGCCCACCGTGCTGGTCTGCGAGCCGCTCAGCGGCTGAAGGACCCCGTCCTCCTCGCCCCTCGCAAGCTCGGGGCGAGCCTCTGGACGGGGCCGCCCACGATCGTCTTTCAGCGGCTCACCATCTCGATCGGCAGCGAGCTGTCGGCGCCCAGGTCGGGCTCGGACGGCGCGACGCCGGCCGCCACCAGCCGCGAGCCGAGCGCGGCCACCATCGCCCCGTTGTCGGTGCACAGCCGGGGGCTGGGCACCCGCAGCACGATCCCGGCCGTGGCGCAGCGCTCCTCGGCCAGGGCGCGCAGCCGGGAGTTGGCCGCCACTCCCCCGCCGAGGACGAGGTGGTCGACGCCGTGGTCGCGGCAGGCGCGCACGGCCTTCCGAGTCAGCACGTCGGCCACCGCCTCCTGGAACGACGCGGCGACGTCGGCGACCGGCACCGGCTCACCGGCCCGCTCGCGGGCCTCGACCCAGCGGGCGACGGCGGTCTTCAGCCCCGAGAACGAGAAGTCGTAGGGGGCGTCGCGCGGCCCGGTCAGCCCGCGCGGGAAGGCGATCGCCGACGGGTCGCCCTCGGCTGCGGCCCGGTCGATGGGCGGCCCACCCGGGAAGGGCATCCCGAGCACCCGCGCGACCTTGTCGAAGGCCTCCCCCGCGGCGTCGTCCACGGTGCGTCCCAGGGACTCGACGTCGCGCGCGAGATCGGGCACGAGCAGCAAGGAGCTGTGCCCGCCGGAGACCAGCAGCGCGATCGACGGCTCGGCCAGCGGGCCGTGCTGCAGCTCGTCGACGGCGACGTGCGCGGCCAGGTGGTTGACGCCGTACAACGGCACGCCGAGGGCCAGCGCGTAGGCCTTCGCCGCCGCGACGCCGACCAGCAGGGCTCCGGTCAGCCCGGGCCCGGAGGTCACCGCGATCGCGTCGACGTCGTCGGCGGTCACGCCGGCCTCGGCCAGCGCGCGGCGCACCGTCGGCACCATCGCCTCCAGGTGCGCCCGCGAGGCGATCTCGGGGACGACGCCACCGAACCGCTCGTGCTCGGCCATCGACGTGGCGAGGGCGTCGGCGAGGAGCGTGTGGCCGCGCACGAGCCCGATACCGGTCTCGTCGCAGGAGGTCTCGAAGCCCAGGACCAGCGGCTGCTCAGGCACCGCGCCCCAGCCCCCTCACACGCTTGCGCTTCATGACGACGGCGTCGGCACCGCTGGGCTGGTAGTAGCCGCGCCGCCTGCCGATCTCGGTGAAACCGCGCCGCCGGTACAGGCGCTGGGCCGCCTCGTTGTCGGCCCGGACCTCGAGCAGCACCACCGGGCTGCGCTTGTCGGCCTCGGCGAGCAGCGCGTCGAGCAACAACGAGCCGACGCCCTCGCCCTGCAGCGCCTTGGTCACTCCGAGGGTGGCCACGTGGGCCTCGTCGTCGTAGGCGATCAGCCCGCCGTAGCCCACCATCACCGGCTCGCCGGTCTCGGGCTCCTCGTCGTCGTCCTCGCCCTCCAGGTGGAACTCCGCCACGACGTAGAAGCGGGTGTCGCCGCGGGAGAGCTCGTCGCGGTACATCGCCTCCGTCCACGTGTCCGGGGCGAACAGCTCCTCCTCGAGCACCATGACGCCGGGCAGGTCGTCGGTGGTCATGGGCCGCAGCCGCACCGTCATGCCTGCGTCACCGCCTTGATGGTGGCCGGTGGAGTGGCGTCGGGACGGCGGAGGTACATCGGGACGAGCGGTCCGGCGGACGACGGATCGGCCAATTGCGCCGCCGCGGCCCGCAGCAGCCCCGCCGTCGTCACGTCGGCCGGTGCGACGGGGGTGCCCAGCCGCTCGGCGAACGCCGGGTCGCCGACCACGGGTTCCGGCAGGGTCACGTCGGCCGGCTTGTCGACCGACGGGCCCGTGAGACGGCTGCCGTCGGCCGCATAGGTCGCCCAGTAGATCTCCTTGCGCCGGGCGTCGGTGACGACGGTGCGGGCACCGGAGCCGATCGCGTCCAGCGAGCAGACGCCGATCACCGGCAGACCCCGCGCGTCGGCCAGCGCCGCAGCGGTGACGACCCCGACGCGCAGCCCCGTGAAAGGCCCGGGCCCGAGCCCGGTGACGACGGCATCGAGGTCGCCCATCGCCAGGCCCGCGTCGTCCAGAACTCCCGCGATCGCGGGCGTCAGAAGCTCGGCGTGCCTGGTCCCCGAGGGGACGGCGCGCTCGGCCAGGATCTCCGTCACCCCGCGCCGAGACCACTCCGCCAGCCCGGCGACGAGTGTCGGGGTCGCGGTGTCTAGGGCGAGGACGAGCACGTCCGCCGAGGGTAGTGCGGTGGGCTGACGCCATCCCCTGGCGGTCGGTGTGGCGTCGGGCCCTGCGCATCCGCGATGCACGATCCGGCACCAGGCCGTCGGGTCACATCACCCGGGACACCAACAGGAGTGCGCGCTCCTGGGCACGGGGGTCATCAGGGAGTTGTCCTCCACGGACGGCCGCTCGGGATGTCGCGCATGCCGCGAAGACTGCGGCCGGCTACCGACACGACGGTGCGAGAGAAGAAACTGCGCATCGGCGTGCCGCCCCGGTCATCTGCGGGGCGTCGCGTGACCGCTTACGACCGCGGGATCTCCGGAACTCTGCCGTCCTCGTAGTCCGCGACCTCGTCGTGCGCCTTGTCACTCGACGACTCATCGACAGGCTCCCCGCCGTCCTGAGAAGACAACGCAGTGCTCACCAGCGCTGGCTGCCTGCCGTCCGGCAACTCCGCGACCTCTCGCATCTTCGGTGGCGCCGCGGTCCGGGCCTTGAGGTGCTGCAACACCTCGCCGTAGAAGTAGTCCACTCCCTCGAGCACTGACTCGATAGCTCCACCCCGCCCCCTGCCTCGCTTCGTGCCGAGCTGAGCTGACAGGGCGATGCGGAAACCGCGAATGTCCTTCGGGTCCTGGATCAGTACTCCGGCGTCCTCGCGTACCTCCCTGAGCAGGCCGGCCGTACTGGCGCCACGAGCGAAGGCAGCGAACGCCTCCACTCGCAGCGACTCGGGCGCGTTCTTCAGTTGGCGCAGAAGCCAGTTCACGCGCGTCGTCGGGCGCCCCTTCAAGTTCGATGAGCAACGGCGCGACAGCGTTCGGAATCCGGATGGACCCCGTTAGCCCCCCTCGCTCACGGGAGTCCCTACGGGACCGGCTGTGCGCAGCACCGGGTCCGCTGTTTCCTTCCGACGCAGGGCAGGGACGACCTCAGTACCGAGCGTGCGGCCGAGACGCAGGGACACGTACCGCAGCAACGCATGGAACGCGCGGCTACGTCGGTCGCTCCCTTGTCCGACGTGCGCGGGGCGCGATGCCCGGCGGCTCAGCACGACCGGTTACAGCGCCGCTCCGGGGGACGACGCCGCGCCCGGCCGCACGTCGGGCGATGCCGACCGGCGGGTTCCCGGATGCCGATCTGAGCTAGCGTCACCGCCCCCAGGTACCCCGACACGTGGGAGAGGCTCATGGCACGCGGCGTTGCGCTCGTGGACATCCACCCGGCCGTCGAGGCGGGGGTCAACAAGCAGGACCTGGACGGCCTCATGGCGCTGTACGCGCCGGACGCGTCGATGGTCCTGCCGGACGGCTCCACCGTGACCGGAACCGAGGCCATTCGCGAGCAATGGAGAGGCTTCCTCGAGATGAAGGGCCGGATGACACTCCGCAGCCGCTACGCCATCGAGGCGGGCGACCTGGCCATCCTCAGCAACGAGTGGACGTACACCGCGGGCGACCAGACGATGTCCGCGGTCACCGCCGAGGTCGCCCGACGCCAGACCGAGGGTGGCTGGTTGTACGTCATCGACCATCCGTTCGCGGGTCTGGAGCCGGAGGAGATGACCGCACTCGCCGCGGCGGTGGAGGGCTGACTCCGAGCGTCATCTGGAGGCGGCCGCTGACTGCTGCGGGGCTACGTGAGTGGTGGGGCCACCGCTCGGCCGGCCGTCGCCCTGCTCGAGCGGAACAACCCGGGAGGAGGCGCTGATGCAGACCGTGGCAATCGGCCGCGCGCTCCCCGTGCTGCTCTCCACCGAACCTGTCGAGGCGCAGCAGCCTCGAGCCGCCGTCAGGACACCACTTGTCTTCACCTGCGCCGAGAGCGCTGCTGCGAGACGGCGGGCCTGGCGGTCGCTGGGGGCTGCTCCGCTCACCGCGGCGCACCGAACCGACCCAGGGGGTCGCCGACGCCGCCTCAGCGCCCGGAGTCCCAGCCTGCCTGGAGCCGTTCGTCCCACCCCGGGCCGTGCGGCACGAGCAGGGCGGTCCGGACGTCGTCGTCGCGCCGGTCCAGCCGCACCTCCAGGTGCTCGTCGGCCAGCCGCTCGACCAGGCCCTGCCCCCACTCGACGACGGTGACCGACTCGCCCGTGGACGCATCGAGGTCCAGGTCGTCGACGTCGGCCACACCATCGAGCCGGTAGGCGTCCACGTGCACCAACGGGACCCGGCCGCCGCGGTGGACGCGGGCGATGACGAACGTCGGGGAGGTGACCGGCTCCCGGACGCCGAGGCCCGCGCCGATCCCCTGCGTGAACGCGGTCTTCCCCGCACCCAGCGGCCCGACCAGGACGACGAGGTCGCCGGGCCGCAGCACGTCCGCGAGGGAACGCCCCAGCGCGTGGGTGTCCTCCGGGGTCGGCAGGACGTGCTCGCGATTCACGGGCGCTCCCGCTTCCCGACGAGGTAAGCGACCTGCCGCAGGTCGGCCGCCAGCGCCGCGCGGGGAGCCCCGTTCGGGCCGAAGCGGATGGCCGCCGAGGGGTGGTAGGTCACGTACAGGGCCCGCCCGTTCCAGGGGTGCGCGCCGTCCTCGCGCGCGCGGGCCAGCACCGTGCGCGGCCCGAGGAACCACTTCGCCGCCGACAGCCCCAGCGCCACGATCGCCGGGGGGTCGAGCAACTCCACCTGCCGATGCAGCCAGCCGCTGCACCGGGCGACCTCCTGGGCCTTCGGCGTCCGATTGCCCGGCGGACGGCACTTCACGACATTGAGGACCGCGCACTCCGCGCGGTCCAGGCCGGCCTCGGCCATGAGCTGGTCGAGCAGGGCGCCGGACCTCCCCACGAACGGCCGGCCGGTCTCGTCCTCGGTGGCACCCGGCGCCTCCCCGACGAACGCGACGAGGGGGCGGCCGGACACCGGGACGTCGCCGACGACGACGTGCTGCCGGGCCGCGGCCAGTTCGGGGCAGGCGACGCAGGAGCGGGCCGTCGCGGCCAGCGTGGCCCAGTCGGGCGCGGCGGAGGCGATCCGGGCGACCTCGTCGGCGGCGGCATCCGGCCGGGGCGGACGAAGGGCGGCCACGCAGGAACCCTAACGGTGCCGCCGGTCGGTCCCTACCGGCGTCGGGTCGCGGGTGGCACCGCGCCTCTGCGGCACCAGCCCGACTCTCCGCCCCGAAGGGCGGTCGGTCATGACGGCTCCCGGCGCGACACGCCCCGTCGACGTCTATGAGATCGCCTGCCGTCGGCCCGACCGGGCACCGCTCGGTCGACACGATCCGCTGGCGCCTGGCAGCCCACGACCGGCTGCGGAGGGCGGCCTGGCTCGTCCTGACCAGCCGCGGACGCGCCCCGCGGCCACCACTCGGCGCACGGAGCCGTCGTCAGGCGGCCGCCTCCCGCGGTTCGGCAGCGGAGGTGTGCAGTGCGCCCAGGATGATCGCGCCACCGTGCCGGACCCGGTTGCGCCAGTGGACGGCGACGCCGACGAGGAGGGTCAGGGCGATGAACAGCAGCGCGCTCCACTGCAGCCACCAGGTCCCCCCGGTGAGGTCGTAGATGGCGGCGCGGGGCCACACAAGGTTGATCACCATGACGAGTTGATAGACGACGGCGGCGACATTGACCGCGATGCCGAACCTGCCCAGGGAGAACAACGGCAAGCCGTCCTCGGCCACACCGGACTCCAGGCCGCCTGACCGGCGGAGCCGCAGTCGCTTGATCAGCAGCGGCAGCGTGACCCCGAGGTAGGCCAGATAGAGCATCGCGATGCAGAGCGAGGCCAGAGCGGTGAAGACGGCGCTCTGGTTCCAGTTCACGGCGAGCGCGATGGCCGCCCCGATGCCGACGACGAGCGCGGTCGCGATGGGTGTGCCGGTGCGCGGCGAGACCTTGCCGAGGACCCGGTGGAACGGCAGAGACCGCTCGCGGGCCATCGAGAACAACATCCGGGAGCCGGAGGTCTGCACCGCCAGCGTGCACGCGAACACCGCGACGGCGACCGCGACCAGAAGAATTCGGCCACCCACGTCACCGAGCCGGCTGGTCAGCACCCCCGCTAGACCCCCCGTGGCCAGGGTCCCGTCGGTGAGGCTGGGTGCTGCGACGAGGCCGCCCAGAAGCAGGAGCCCCCGCCGAGCCCCGAGACGACGAGAGCCCGGATGATCGTCTTCGGCGTCGTCCGGCGAGGCCTGTGGGTCTCCTCGGACAGTTCGCCCGCGGAGTCGAAGCCGACCATGACGTACGCGGCCATGAGGGACGAGGCGAGCCACAGCGGCAGGTAGGCACCGCCGGCGGCGCCCTCGGTGGTGAGCACGACCGACGGCGCTCGCTCGGCGTGGAAGAAGAGCGCCACCACGAGAGCAGCCACACCGAGCAGCTCGATCACCACACCGACCGAGGTCAGGACGGCCATGAGCCGGACACCGATGATGGTGATGACCGTGGTGACGGCGAGCAACAACAAGCCCAGGAGCACGGCGTTCTGCGCACCGGTCGGGCTGGTCGGCGCCGAGTCGGCCGCGGAACCGCCGACGATCTGGAAGCCCGTTGAGATCGAGGGCAGCACGGCCTGCAGCGCGATCGCGGCGGTAGCCACGGTCAGGATCTGGCCGATGACCATGACCCAGCCGGTGAACCAACCGAAGTCGGTGCCGGCGAGCCGGCTCGACCACTGGAAGATCGCGCCGGAGATGGGGTAGCGGGCTGCCAGCTCGGCGAAGCACAGGGCGACGAGGAGTTGCCCGGCGAAGACCGCCGGCCAGGTCCAGAAGAAGGCCGCCCCTCCGAAGCTGAAGCCCAGTCCGAAGAGCTGGAACACCGTGGTCAGGATGGAGACGAACGAGAACCCGGCCGCAAACGAGGCGAAGTACCCGACGCCGCGGTGCAGCTCCTGCTGGTAGCCGAAGCCGCCGAGGTCGTGCCGCTCCTCAGCGGTGGCGTGGATCGACGGGGCTGCGACGGCAGTCGCCTCAGCGGCCATAGCGGACTCCTCGGGGCGGGCGGAGAGGGTGCGGAACGGGATCACCGAGGGCCGCCCTTGGGCAGATGACCTGACCGGACGAGGCAGCCGAGGGTGTCGCAGATGACGCGGGTCGAGATCAGCGCGGTGATCTCGGCGTTGTCGTAGGGCGGGGCGCACTCCACGACCTCGATCCCGGCCAGCGGCCGGGCGTCGGCGATGATCTGGATGAACTTCAGGACCTCGCGCGGCAGGAACCCCCCGGGCTCGGGCCACCCGGTGCCGGGGACGAAGGCGGCGTCCAGGCAGTCGACGTCGAAGGAGAGCCACACCGCGTCGGCGCCGTCCCACGCGACGTCGAGCGCGCGCTGCGCGGCGTCCTCGATCCCCATCTCCACGCAGTCGGTGACGGTCATGACCGTCGTGCCGCGCTCACGCCCGACCTTCACCCCCGGCCGAGGGGCCTGCCAGCCGCCGATGCCGATCTGCACCAGGTTCGTGGCCGGCACGTTCGGGAGGTCGGTCGCGTGGAACCACGGCGTGGTGTGCATCCGCTCGTCGAGATCGGTCTCCTGGGTGTCGACGTGCCGGTCGAAGTGGATGATCCCGAGGTTGCCGCCGTTCAGGTGCGGGGCGACGCCGCGCGTCGTCGGGTAGCCGATGGAGTGGTCACCGCCGAGGACGACCGGGAAGGCGCCGCTCTCGTAGACGTGGCTGACGGCCTTGGTGATCTGGTCGAAGGTCTTCTCGATGTTGCCCGGGATGGTGAAGACGTCGCCGAGGTCGGCGATGGTGATCGACTCCCGCAGGTCCACCCCGAGCTCGAAGCTGTAGGGGCCGTAGAGAGCGGAGATCTTGCGGATGCCCTGCGGGCCGAACCGTGTCCCGGATCGGTACGTCGTCCCGCCGTCGAACGGCACCCCGAGGACGGCGACGTCGTACTCCCCGGCCCTCCGGACGTCCTCTACGTACGGCGCCTTCAGGAAGGTGTTGATCCCGGCGAAGTGCGGCAGTTCG
Source organism: Blastococcus sp. (assembly GCA_025965695.1). Lineage (GTDB taxonomy): Bacteria > Actinomycetota > Actinomycetes > Mycobacteriales > Geodermatophilaceae > Blastococcus_B. Next base: position 8,115 of record JAOPWM010000245.1, on the reverse strand, counting down.
CCGCGGCTGAACGTCGGGATGGTGCGGTCGACGATGGAGTCGGCGCCCTGCAGTCCCAGTTCGAGCCCACGGGCCAGTTCCCGCTCGTAGGCGGTGGTGGGCAGCCTGGCCTCGGCCTCGACGGCGTAGCGCGCCTCGGGGCCGTAGTTGTCATGCAGGTGCCCCGGGTCGTGCGCGGGCGAGCCGATCTGTGGGGTGTCGGGCATCGGTGCCTCCGGAGGGACGGCGGCCGCGGAACGGCCGCGATCGACCTCCCGGGCTTTTGTCCCGCCGTGGAACACGTTCGGCGCCAGGTTCGACGGTCGGCCGTGCCTGCACCTCTCGGACCAGGCCCCCCACCGGCTTCCCGGCGCGGGCGGAACCCTAGGTGCGCCCCGGGAACTGCCCCGGGTCGGATTCAGTGGAACCGCTCGGTGTTTCGTCCGGCGGCGGCCGACGTTACGTCTCGGCTACATCACCCGGCGTCCGGCTCCGGGGGTGCGCCGGGGGTCACGGGCGATCGACCACACGGCGCAGGTTCTCAGCGCCCTCAGCCCCGGGTTGCCCCGGCGGTCTGCTCCGCGGCCACCCGGCGCAGGAGCCCGGTAAGGGCCGCGGTGACCTCGTCGGGCTTCTCGAGGAGCACCAGGTGCCCGGCGTCCTGGACGACGACGAACTCGGCGTTCGGCAACTGGTCGACGATCTGCTCGCTGTGCTCCTCGGGGATCATCCTGTCCTTGCCGCCGGTCAGGACCAGCGTCGGGATCGCGCGCAGCGGCTTCAACGATCCGGTCTCGTCCAGGCCCGCGAGTGCCGGGTAGAACTCAGCGATCACGTCGACCGGCGTGCCGGCGATCATGGCGTCGACGTAGTGGACGAGGGCCGGGTCGACGTCACTGGACGCGAACGACAGGGCCCGCGTCGCGGCGGAGACGATGTCCGCGGCGATCCGCCGGGTGCGCTCGGCGAAGGCCGGCCGGCGGCGCATCGTCCAGGCCGCCACCGGGAAGACGGCGGCGCGGACGCGGGTGAGCAGGTCGGGCAGCCCGAAGTTCAGCTCCGCCAGGTTGCCGCTGGAGGTGGAGATCAGCGCGGCCGCGACGACCTTCGGGCCGAACAGGTCGGGGCGCAGCGACGCGAGCCCCATGATCGTCATCCCACCCATCGAGTGGCCGACGAGGACCACCGGCCCGCGCGGCACGCGGGCCTCGAGGACCGCGGAGAGGTCGCGGGCGAGCTGATCGATCGTCGAGTTCTCGGAGTGCCCGCGGCCGGACGAGCCGTGGCCGCGCTGGTCGTAGAAGACCAGGCGTGCGTCCGGACGGTGTCCGTTCGCGGTGGCCAGCTCGGCGGCCAGGGTCCGGCGCTGGAAGGTCCAGGAAGCCATCGACAGCGTGTAGCCGTGCACGAAGACCACCGTGAGCGGCGCGTTCGTGGGACCGATCTCCTCCACCGCCAGCAGGACGCCGTCGTCGGTCTGCACCAGCGCCGTCCGGTCCGCCGCCCGTGAGGCGGCACCGAGCGGATCGTCCCCGCGCAACTCCGCTGCGGTGTGCTCCGTGGAGGTCGACACCTCGTCGGACAGCTCCGTGGCGCGCACCCGTCGGCCGGCCATCCGGCTGACCGCGATCCCGGCGGCGGTGCCGGCCGCGGCCAGCCCGACCAGGCCGCCGACGATTCCTGCGGCCGGGTGCCGCGACACGGCGCCGGTGAGGCCGGTCCGCTTCGTGGGGCGGGCCGCCATCAGACCGCACCCGCCGTGCCGACGTAACGTCGGCTGAACCGGCCACCGACGCGGGTGACCAGCTCGTAGTGGATGGTGTCGACGGCGTCGGCCCACTGCTGCGCCGTCGGCTCGCCGCGGTCCCCCGGACCCCACAGGACGACCACGTCGCCGGGTGCGACGGCCGCGTCACCGACGTCGAGCACGAACTGGTCCATGCAGACCCGACCCGCGATGGTCCGCTGCGCGCCGGCTGCCAGGACCGGAGCCCGGTTGCCGGCGGCCCGCGGGACTCCGTCGGCGTACCCGACCGGCACCAGGGCCAGCGTCGTCTCCCGCTCCGTGACGTAGGTGTGCCCGTACGAGACGCCCGACCCGGAGGGCACCCGCTTGGCCAGAGCGACCGCGGCCTGCACCGTCATCGCGGGTCGCAGCCCGTGAGCGGCGGGGTCGCCACCGAGAGGGTCCAGCCCGTACAGGGCCACCCCGGGACGGACGAAGTCGTACCAGGTGCCGGGCAGGGCGATCGTGGCCGCCGAGTTGGCCAGGTGCAGACGGGCGTCGGTCAGACCGACCCCCCGGGCGATCGCCACCGCCTCCTCGAAGACGGCCACCTGGGCCGCGATCGACGGATGCGTGGGGGCGTCGGCGTAGATCATGTGGCTCCAGAGGCCGACGACCTCGATCTCGCCGTCGGACTGCGCACGGGCGGCCGCCGCGACGAGCCCGGGCCACTCCGCCGGCGTCGCCCCCGCCCGGGAGAGCCCGGTGTCGGCCTTCAGGTGCACCCGGGCGGTCCGGCCGGTGGTGCGGGCGGCGGCGAGCACCTCCTCCAGCGCCCAGTCGGCGTTCACCGAGACCTCGACGTCGGAGGTGAGGGCCGCGGCGTAGTCGGTGCCCGGCCCGTGCAGCCAGGCCAGGAGCGGCGCGGTGATACCGGCCGCCCGCAGCGCCAGTGCCTCCTCGAGGACGGCGACACCGAGGAAGTCCGCGCCGCCGGCGAGCACCGCCCGGGCGGCGGGAACCAGGCCGTGGCCGTAACCATCGGCCTTGACGACGGCCATCAGGGGGCGCGCGACCCGCTCCCGCAGCACGGCGGTGTTGGCAGCGATCGCGTCCAGGTCGACGACGACTTCGGCGCGGAACCCGTCTCGGGCGGCTGAGGCTGTCACGCCTCCGAGTGTCCCAGGCGGCGCGCCGGAACACCGCGCACCCGGCCGATCGCCTCGGGCAGTCGCCGGATCAGGTCTCCGGCCAGCAGCGGACCCCTCTCGGCCGCCAGCTCTCCGGTCCTGCCGTGCAGATGCGCGGCCACCGCGCCCGCCTGCCCCGCGTCCAGGCCGGTGGCCAGCAGGGAACCGGCGATCCCGGCCAGGACGTCGCCGGTGCCTGCGGTCGCCAGCCAGGGCGTGCCGGTGGCGTTGACGAACGCCGTTCCCCCGGCGTCGGCGACGACCGTGGCCTCGCCCTTGAGCAGGACGGCGCAGCCGAGGTCGGCGGCCAGCCGGCGCGCCGCCCCCACCCGGTCGGGGCCGGGCTCGCTGCCGAACCGTGCGAACTCGCGGTCGTGCGGGGTGAGCAACGTCGGGGCCGACCGGTCGCGCACCAGGGACGGGTCCCCGGCCAGCATCGTGAGGGCGTCGGCGTCGACGACCACCGGCAGGTCGGTGTCGAGCACCTCGGCCAGCAGGCTGCGGGCGTCGTCGTCGGTGCCCATGCCGGGCCCGACCACCCACGACTGCACGCGGCCGGCGTCCCCCGGCCGGCCGTCGGTGACGATGGCCTCCGGCCACGCCGCACGGACGCCGTCCGTGGCCGTGCCGGCGTACCGGACCAGGCCGGGTCGGGTGCGCAGCGCGGCGCCGGTGCAGAGCACCGCGGCGCCGGGGTAGGTCGCCGAGCCGGCCACGATGCCGACCACCCCCTGCGAGTACTTGTCGTCGGAGGCCGACGGCGGTGCGAGCCGCGCGGACACGTCGTCGTCGGTGAGGCGGAAGACGGTGGCCGCCGGCAGGTACGGGCCGAGGCCGATGTCGATCAGGTGGATCTCCCCCGCGTGGCCTCGTCCCTCCCCCACGACCAGCCCGCGCTTGACCGCCCCGAAGGTCACCGTGTGCATGGCGGGGAAGGCGGCTCCCTCGACAGCGCCGGTGTCGGCGTCGATGCCACTGGGCACGTCGACGGCGACGGTGAGCGCGGCGGCCGCGCCCGCCTCGCGGGCGAGTTCGGCGGCGTCGGCGCGGAGGGCGCCCCGGCCGCCGATGCCCAGCATCCCGTCCAGCACCAGGTCGGCCCGGCTGATGGCCGCGGTGGCGGTGCCGGCGTCCAGCACCCGCCCACCGGCCCGGCGCAGGCCGGTCAGGCCGCCGGGATGGGCCCGCTCGGGATCGAGCAGGACCGCGGCCACCCGTGCCCCCCGCCGCGCCAGATGCGTGCCGGCGACGAGGGCGTCACCGCCGTTGTCGCCCGTGCCGACGAGCAGCACGATGCGCCGTCCGTAGACCGCACCGAGCAGCCGCAGGCACACGGTGGCCAGCCCCGTGGCCGCCCGCTGCATGAGGGCGCCCTCGGGGCCGGCGGCGAGGACCGGCGCCTCGGCCGCCCGGATCTCCGCTGCCGTGAAGAGACCGATCACGAGCCCTCCTCGCTGGCGCTCGTCGTCCTCGTACTCTCGGATGCTCCGCTCTTCGGTGACCTCGCGCGCTCGGTCACATGCCCTCCTCCCGCGGGAAGCCCTCCGCCACCACCACGGCCGAGGCGATGCCGCCGTCGTGGCTGAGAGAGACGTGCCAGGAGGAGATGCCCAGCTGGGCGGCCCGGCCGGCCACGGTTCCGCGGACCTCGAGGTGCGGGCGACCGTGCTCGCCGACCATCACCTCGGCGTCGTGCCAGTGCAGGTCACCGGGGGCGCCGAGGGCCTTGGTCAGCGCCTCCTTGGCCGCGAACCGGGCAGCCAGCGACTCCCCTGTCCGTTCCCCGCCCGACGGGGTGCGCTGTTCGGCCGCGGTGAACAGCCGGTCGCGCAGACCCGGGGTGCGGTTGAGCGACGCGGCGAAGCGCTCGACCGGCACGACGTCGATACCGATCCCGATGATCACGAGGCCAGTCTGCCGTGCCCACGCCGTACCTACGCGACAGTGCCCGTGCGTCGGTTCCGGCCCCGCTCCGCTCCTCGCTCGCTGGCGCTCGCTGCGATGCTCACGGCGCCGTCACTCGACAGTGACGCTCTTCGCCAGGTTCCGCGGCTGGTCGACGTCCAGACCCCGCGTGTCGGCGATCTCGCAGGCCAGCACCTGCAACGGCACGGTGGTGACCACCGGCGCCAGTAGCGTGGGGGTCCGCGGCACGCGGATCAGATGGTCGGCGTACGGGACGACGTCGTCGTCGCCCTCCTCGGCGATCACGATCGTGCGGGCGCCGCGGGCACGGACCTCCTGGATGTTGGACACCACCTTGTCGTGCACCGACTCCCGGCTGCGCGGCGACGGGACGATGACGATCACCGGTGTGCCCTCGTCGATGACCGCGATCGGGCCGTGCTTGAGCTCGCCGGCCGCGAAGCCCTCGGCGTGGATGTAGGCGAGCTCCTTGAGCTTCAGCGCCCCCTCCAGCGCCACCGGGTACCCTACGTGGCGCCCGAGGAAGAGGATCGTGTTCGCGCCTGCCAGGGAGCGCGCGAGTTCGCGCACCGGCGCCATGCCCGCGAGCACCTCGGCGACGGCTTCCGGCAAGCGGCGGAGGTCGGCCACGATCGCCGACACCTCGTCCTCGTACTTGACGCCGCGGACCTGGGCGAGGAACAGCCCGACGAGGTAGCAGGCCACCACCTGGGTGAGGAAGCCCTTGGTGGAGGCGACCGCGACCTCAGGACCGGCGTGCGTGTAGAAAACGGCGTCGGACTCGCGCGGGATGGTCGAGCCGTTGGCGTTGCAGATGGCCAGCACCCGGGCCTTCTGCTCCCGGGCGTGGCGCAGGGCCATCAGCGTGTCCATCGTCTCGCCGGACTGGCTGATGACGACGACCAGCGTGGACCGGTCGAGGACCGGGTCGCGGTAACGGAATTCGCTGGCCAGCTCCACCTCGACGGGGATCCGCGTCCAGTGCTCGATGGCGTACTTGGCGATCATTCCGGCGTGGAAGGCGGTCCCGCACGCGACGACGAAGATCTTGTCGATGTCACGCAGCTCCTGGTCCGACAGCCGGACCTCGTCCAGCACCAGCTCCCCCTGGGGGCCGAGCCGGCCGAGCAGGGTGTCGGCGATCGCCTTGGGCTGCTCGGCGATCTCCTTGAGCATGAACCTGTCGTAGCCACCCTTCTCGGCGGCCGCGGCGTCCCAGTCGACGGTGTAGGCCTTGGGCTCCACCGCGCCGCCGTCGAAGTCGGTGACCGTGAGGCCACGGTGCCGGTCGATCTCCACGACCTGGTCCTGCCCGAGCTCTCGGGCCTCCCGGGTGTGCGCGATGAATGCCGCGACGTCGGACCCCAGGAAGTACTCGCCGTCGCCGACCCCGACCACGAGTGGGCTGCTGCGCCGGGCGGCGACCAGCGTGTCCGGCTCCGTCGCGACAGTGGCGACCAGGGTGAACGCGCCCTCGAGGCGGCGGCAGACCGCCCGCATCGCGTCGGCCAGGCGCCCCGGGCCCTCGGCAGCCTGCGCGTAGGCCGCGGCGAGCAGGTGCGTGGCGACCTCGGTGTCGGTGTCGGAGCGGAACTCCACCCCGTTCTTCTCGCACTCGGCACGCAGCGACGCGAAGTTCTCGATGATGCCGTTGTGGATGACGGCGACCGAACCGTCCGCGGACAGGTGCGGGTGGGCGTTGCGATCGGTGGGACCCCCGTGCGTGGCCCAGCGGGTGTGCCCGATGCCGACGGTGGCCGCGGGCAGGGGCTGTTCGGCCAGCAACTTCTCCAGGTTGGCGAGCTTCCCGGCCTTCTTCACCGAGCTCAACCGGCCGTCAGCGACGACCGCGATGCCCGCCGAGTCGTACCCCCGGTACTCGAGCCGGCGCAGCCCTTCCAGGACGACGTCCCGCGCGTCTTGGGGACCGACGTAACCCACGATGCCGCACATTGCACCGAGAGTACCGGGCAATGACACCGTCACCCTCCGGGCGACACCGCGGCCAGTTGCCGTTCCCCGGTCCCGTGGAGCCCATCAGTCGCTCCCCGCGGGGACCCTCCGGGCCCACTCGTCACGACACGACCAGTGGCCTTACCCGACTGCTGCGACGACCTCGGCCAGGCGGGCGGCGACCTCGTCGGCCTGTTCCTGGGTGGGTGCCTCGACCATCACGCGCACGAGCTGCTCGGTGCCCGACGGGCGCAGCAGCACCCGCCCGGTGTCCCCGAGCTCCTGCTCGACGGCGTTGACGGCCTCGGCCACCTCGTCGTTCTCCACGACCGCCAGCCGGTCGGTCACGGGCACGTTGAGGAGCACCTGCGGGAGCCGCTGGACGACCGAGGCGAGCTCGGCGAGGGAGGATCCCGTGGCGCGCATGCGTGACATCAGCGACAGCCCGGTGAGCAGGCCGTCGCCGGTCGTGGCGTGGTCGAGGAACACCAGGTGGCCGCTCTGCTCGCCACCCAGGCTCAGGTCCCGGGCGCGCAGCGCTTCCAGCACGTAGCGGTCGCCGACGGCGGTGGTGTGCACCGCGATCCCGGCGTCGCGCATCGTGTGGTGGAACCCGAGGTTGCTCATGACCGTGGCGACGACGGTGTCCTGGGCCAGCTCCCCGCGCTCGTGCAGCGCCAGCGCACACATCGCCAGGATCGCGTCGCCGTCGACGAGGTCACCCTCGGCGGTGACCGCCAGGCACCGGTCGGCGTCCCCGTCGTGGGCGATGCCCAGATCGGCGCCCTGCTTCTGCACGGCCTCGATCAGCGGGCCGAGGTGGGTGGAGCCGATCCCGTCGTTGATGTTCCAGCCGTCGGGTGTGCACCCGATCGCGTGCACCGTGGCACCGGCCCGGCGGTAGACCTCGGGCGCGATCGCGGCAGCGGCGCCGTGCGCACCATCGACGACGAGCGTGAGCCCGGTCAGTGGCCGGTCGACGGTCGAGAGGAGATGGGCGACGTAGTCGTCGGCGGCGTGGGGCAGGTCTTGGACCCGGCCCACACCGGCACCGGTCGGCCGATGGTCGGCGGAGGCGCCGCTCAGCACGGTTCGCTCGATGGCTGCCTCGACCGCGTCGGGCAGCTTGTGACCGCCCCGGCTGAACAGCTTGATGCCGTTGTCAGGCATCGGGTTGTGACTGGCCGAGATCATGACGCCGAGATCGGCGCCGGTCCGGGCGGTGAGGTAGGCCAGCGCGGGTGTCGGGAGAACGCCGGCGCGCAGGACCGCGGCGCCGGCGCTGGTCAGCCCGGCGACCACCGCGGCCTCGAGCATCTCCCCGCTGGCGCGGGGATCACG
>JAOPWM010000235.1 GCA_025965695.1 Blastococcus sp. | reverse complement strand
AGGTGCCATTCGGTGGGCGTCAACTTGATGTCGCCGCCGTCGGGGGACGTCACCCGCCCGGCGGTCAGGTCGACGGTGAAGCGGGTCCCGACGGCTTGCTGACGCCGGAGTCAGCGATCGTGACGTGATCTTGAGAGCGGGACCGGTCGGCCGGGGCACCGCCGGCCTGCGTTCGAGTCCTCGGAAGTCAGTGGCTCGGTAGGCGTACCGCCAGCAGCGCGACGTCGTCGTCCATCGAGCCGCTCATGCCGGCCGGCACCTCGTCGCACATCCGGTCGAGGGGTTCCCGGCCGATCCTCCGGAGCTGCCCGACCAGGCAGGCCGGGCCCTCGTCCACGGGAAGATTGCGTGCCGCACGCGGGTCGACCTGTTCAGTGCGGGACTCCTCGTCCGGCCGGCCGTCCGACCGCGTGCTGACCGGGATTCACCGTAGAACAGTCGCCCGGCGCCGCTGGGTCGCCGTGCCATCGGCCGATCGGGCTGCGCCCACTCCTAGGAAGCCGTGGTCATCCGGGTGCCGATAGCAACGAGATCGCGGAGGGCGCGACCGATGTCCATGGCGCGGATCGGCGATGACTGCACCGCTGTCCATCGGCCGGATAGATGGCGGGCATCGATATAGGGCGTCGGTCTTCTTTTGTGACAGGAGTTAAGGAAGAGGGATCCCCTGCCGATGACAAGGCGTCAACGAAAAGGCACAGCCGTCGCTGAGCCGGGTGAACACATCCGCGCGGCCCTGAGCCACTGAGAGAACAGGACAACTGCAATGCGCAAGTCACGCGTTCTGCTCGCCGGTGTCGCGGTCGCCGCTGCCGCCGCCACCACCTCCGCCTTCACCGCCGCCAACGACTTCACCGCCGTGACCCCCCTCGTCGCCGGTTACGGCCAGGTCGCCGTCACCGGTGCAACCGTTACCAACGTCAGCTACACGCTGGTGTCCGGGGACAAGTCCAAGCTGGACGGGGTCATCTTCACGACGTCCACCGATGTGACCGACGTGGCGCTGACCAAGACCATGACGCTCAAGAACGGCACCACGGTCCTCGGCACGTACGACTGCACTCCGAGCGTGTACACCGCGGGATCGCCCGGGTCCATGACGCTCACCTGTGACGCCACGGATGACCCGCTCCTCAGCGCCTTCAGCGCCGTCGGGCTGACGGTTTCCCAGTAACACCACTCGGGGCGGGCGCGGCGACCGAAAGGTTGTCGCGCCTGCCCCGGCCGGTGCTTCCCATGAGAGCCGCCCCCAGAGCCGCCAACATCAGCGCCTTCGCTGCGCTGATGATGGTGGCCGTGTGGCTTTTCTGGCCCCTTGCCCTGGGCGGCGGGACGACGTACGTCAGCACCCACGGCATCAGCATGGAGCCCCACTTCCACACGGGGGACCTGGCCATCCTTCGCTCGGCCGCCGGCTATTCCGTCGGCGACGTGGTGGCCTATCGGAGCGAGACGCTCAACACGACCGTCATGCACCGGATCGTCGCGATGGACGGCGACCGCTTCGTGATCCAGGGCGACAACAACGACTGGCTCGACGCGGACAAGCCGGCCAAGGACGAGATCCTCGGCAAACTGTTCGTGCGCATTCCCCAGGGCGGCAAGGCGCTCGCGGCGGTCCGCTCTCCCGGAGTGCTCGGACTCGTCGGGGTCGCCGCCCTCACCGTGCTGGGCTCTGCGCGCAGGCCCCGCGGCCGGCACGGCGCACGCTCGTCCCGACGCTCCCCCGCACGACGCTCCCCCGCACGTCGCTCGCCCGCCTTCTCCATGCCGATTCGTGCGCGCGCCCGGCAGGTCGCACCCGGCTGCGGCGTGGTGGCGCTCCTTGCCGCTGTCGGCGGCGGCGTGCTCCTCGCGATGCCGTCCACGCAGACCGACACCCGCACCCTGCAGGTGAGCCAGCAGGGTCAGTTCTCCTACACCGGCGCCGCGGAGACCGGGACGACCTATCCGAACGGGGTCATCTCGACCGGCGACCCCGTCTACACGAAGCTGACCGACGGGCTGACAGTCTCCTTCCAGGACACCGTCAGCGGTCCCGGCCTCGCGTCAGTGACCGGCACCGCTTGGCTGGACCTCTCCGTCTCCACGCCCGATGGCTGGACCGCCGCTCTGGGCCGTGGCGCCACGGCATCGGTGGCGAACGGAACGGTGACGGCTACCGCCGCGGTCGACCCGGCGCGGGCGGCCGCGTTCCTTGCCAGGCATTACGCCGAGATCGGGAACAACGCCGGCGGAGCGAGCGTGATCGTCACTCCGACCGTCCAGATGACCGGCACGCTGGCCGGGCAGCCGTTCACCGCGGGTTCGCTACCGCCCCTTACTTTCACCATGGACCCGACCGCCCTGCGGCTGTCCGGAGACCCCACTTCTGCCCTGGCGCCCACCGCGCAGACCCCCGTCGTCCTCGACGAGGTGGTCCCCCGGACCTTCCCGCTGCTCAGCGTCTCCATCCCGATCGGCCTCGCGCGCATCGCCGCGGGCATCGTTCTCGCTTTTAGTCTGGTGGGTCTGGCCGCGGGCGCCTGGATCGGCCGGACGGGCCGGGGCGACGTCGCCGACCAGTTCCTCGTGCGGCACGCCGACCGGATCCTCCCGGTGGCCGCGTTCACCCCGGGTCCCACAGTCATCGACGTTGCCGACGCTGAATCCCTGCACCGGGTCGCGGAGCGGTTCGACACCATCGTCCTGCACCACGCCGCCCCGGACGAGGACGTCTTCGCGGTGCGGGACGTCGATGCGACCTACCGGCTCGTCATCCCCGGCCTGCCCGAGCGTCAGCGCGGCCGGCCGCCCGTGCCGGCACTGGTCGAGGTGCCGGCGGACATGACGGCGCCTCTGCCGGTGGTCGTCCCCGGACCCCTGTCGGCGCCCGGCGGCCTCTGGGGCCGTCGCTTCGCCTGAGCCAGGAACCGCCTGCGGGGAAGTCCGGCCGTCCGGACTTCCCCGCAGGCGTCGAGCTACTACGCCTTGACGATCGCGGCGACCGGGCCGCCGCCGGACGGACCCTGGTGCACCGCGGCCACCGATACGAAGACAGCCGGGTCGCCCGTCACCGAGGCGGTCACGCCGCCGACGGTCGCCTTGATCTGGCGGTGCCAGGAGACGTCGGAGTCGTCGAGCATGGCGTTGCGGCGCCCGCGCACCTTGCCGGTCGGGTCCGCCTCGCACTTGAGGAAGACGTTGACCAGGCGGTCGCCGAGGTCGGTGTGGTGCGGACGCTCGGGCAGGTCGAGGCCGGCGTTGCGGATGGCGTTCCAGATCCCGTCCTGGTCGAGGGCGTCCTTCATGACCGAGTGGCCGACCTTGTAGTTGCCGCCGTGCCCGCGGGCATTGCCGACGACGACGATCTGCGCCTGGTCCAGCTCCACGCCCGACGAGCAGGAGGCGACCGAGGAGAACAGCGAGAGGTCGCGCATGACCTGCTCCTGCGTCGGCATCTCGATCTCGCCGAGCGCCACCGCGATGCCCAGGGCCGTCGTCCCATTGGAGAGGTCCATCGAGCCGTGCGGCTCCTCCATGTACGTGGTCTTGCCGCGCTCGTGGGCGTCGCGGATCGTCTCGATCGTGAGCAGCGGCGTCTTGGTCTGCACGTAGTGGACGTCGGCGGGGTCGGTGATGCCGGCCTCGGCCATCGCCCGCCGGACGCCCTCGGCGACCTTCTCCACCATCGAGATGCGGCCGATGTCCTCGGGCTGCAGCACCTCACTCATGGCGAAGCCGACGGTCAGCCGGGGCTCGTCGGTCTTCTCCACCGAGTCCTCGGGCAGGGTCGCGAAAATCGTCGCGTGCGGGCTGATGACGCCGTCGGTGCCACCCGACCACACGATCGGGATCTGCTTGACCTCCTCGCGCGAGCGCGAGCCCTTCTCCTCGAGCACCTCGCGGAAGGCGCGGTCGGCGATGATCCGGGTGTAGTCGTTGATCCCGCCGTTGCCCTCGGTCTTGCCGATGACGGCGATGACGCGGTCGGCCTCCATGACGCCGTCGTCGATGAGCTTGGCCAGCTCGGAGGCGTCACTGACGTTGTGCAGCGGGACCTTGCGGACCTCGATCGGTGCGGGCACAGCGGTTCCTCTCGGCTCTTTTGGTTCTCAGGAAATCAGGCGGTCAGGACGGTGCCGGCGTCGTCGCCTTGGACGGCGTCGGCGATGTGTTCCAGGGAGGTGATGACGGCGCGCTGACCGCCGGACTCGACGAAGCGCAGTGCGGCCTCGACCTTCGGGCCCATGCTGCCGCGCGCGAACTGGCCGGCAGCGGCGTGCTCGCGCAGCTCTGCGGCGGTGACGCGGCCCAGCGGCCGGGCAGATGGGGTGCCGAAGTCGACCATCACATGGGCGACGTCGGTCGCGATGACGAGGGTGTCGGCGTCGACCTCCCGGGCCAGGATCGCGGCGGTGAGGTCCTTGTCGATGACGGCCTCGACGCCTCGGAGGGCGGAGCCGTCGTGGCCATCGTCCGCAACCGGGATGCCGCCGCCCCCGGCGCAGACGACGACGAAGCCGGCCGCGGCGAGCGCGTGGATCGCGGGGGAGTCGACGACGGACCTCGGCTCGGGCGAGGCGACCACCCGGCGCCACCCCTTCTCCCCGCGGTCCTCCCAGACCTGACCGAGGGAGACGAACCGTTCCGCCTCATCACGCGGGAGGAAGCGGCCGACCGGCTTGGACGGTTCCCGGAAGCCCGGGTCCTCGACGTCGATCAGGGTGCGGGTGACCAGTCCGGCGGTGCGCTGCGGCAGGCCCCGGGCGATCAGCGCCGAGTCGAGCTCGTCGGTCAGCGTGAAGGCGATGGTGGCCTGGGTCTGAGCGACGCACCAGTCCAGCGGCACCGGCGGCACCACGTGGGCGGCGAGTTCGTTCTTCACCAGCAGGTTGCCGACCTGCGGGCCGTTGCCGTGGGTCAGGACCACCTCGACACCGGACGCGACGACGTCGGCGATGTGGGCAGAGGCCTCGCGGAGCGCGTCCCGCTGGGCGCCCGGCGTGGCCGACCCGTCGGGGCCGGTCATGGCGTTGCCGCCCAGGGCGATCACGACGCGGCGGGAGGTCATCTGCGAGACCCTAGCCGGAGATCCCTTAGCGGTGAAGTAGTCAGCCGGGGATCCGGCTCAGCGGCGCCAGAAGTCGAACCGGTCGCGGCCCGGCCGGAAACCGGCCGCCTCCACGACGTCGACGGCGAGGTCGAACTGCTGGGCGACGGCGCCCGGCTGATGGGAGTCGCTGCCGAAGCTGATCGCCTCGCCGCCCTCCTCGTGGAACCAGCGGACCTGGTCGACCGAGGCGAGCGGGCTGGTGGTGTTCACCTCGAGCGCCCGGCCGGTGGAGGCCAGTGCTCGGAACACCGCCCGGTACTCCTCCTCGAACCACTTCTCCACGTACCGGTCGCGGCCGTCGGGCCAGTACCGCCGCGGGAAGTCGCAGTGGGCGAGGACCTGGAAGACGTCGCTGCTCTCGATCATCGTGACCAGCTCGCCGAGGTAGCGGCGCATCGTGCCGTCGGGGTCCGCGTACAGCAGTCGCCCCACGCCGACCAGCCGCCCGTCGCGGTTCAGTGAGTGCAGGGAGCCGAGCACGCGGTCGACCGGGGACTGCGCCAGGTGCCGGGCCACGCTCGCCGCGAACAGGTGCGGCTCCCCCGTCTCGACGCCCGACCAGACCCGCAGCTCCGGGAAGCGGTCGCGGCACTCCTCGAGATCGGCGAAGTAGCCGTCCACATCGATGGGCAGCTGATGGGCCGGATGCCGGTCGATGAGCCCGTGGGACGTCGCCGCGTCGTCCTCGTGCCAGACCGTGAAGTCCAGGTGCTCGGTGAACGCGATCGCGGGCAGGCCGAGGGCGACGGCCCGTTCGCAGGCCCGCCGCATCGTCGAGGAGTCCTGGGTGTCCCATGACCACCTGGTGTGCACGTGATTGTCCGGCGGTCGCATCGCTGTGGATTCTCCCCCGGCGTCCCCAGGCTCCGCGCGGTGGGCTGTTCTGTCGCCGGGTCTGCCTACTGTCGTCGGCATGAGCACCGCCGCACCGACGTCCGAGATCACCGGCTCCGTCCACGCCGAGGCGCTCGCCGTCCTCCGCGAGCTGACCGGCCGGCCCGACGCGGAATTCCGGGAGGGACAGGACGCCGCCGTCTCCGCGCTGGTCGAACGGTCGGAGCGGGCGCTCGTCGTCCAGCGCACCGGCTGGGGCAAGTCGGCCGTCTACTTCGTCTCCACGGCGCTGCTACGCCGGCGTGGGAAGGGCCCCACCTTGCTGGTCAGCCCACTGCTCGCCCTCATGCGCGACCAGGTGGCCGCGGCCGCCCGCGCCGGTATCCGGGCGGTGGAGATCTCCAGTGCCAACATGACCGAGTGGGACGACATCGCTGCCCGTCTTGCGGCCGACGACGTCGACGTCCTGCTCGTCTCCCCCGAGCGGCTGACCAACCCGCGCTTCCGTGAGGAGCAGCTGCCGGGCCTGGTCGAACGCTGCGGCTTGGTGGTCGTCGACGAGGCGCACTGCGTCTCCGACTGGGGCCACGACTTCCGCCCCGACTACCGGCGCATCCGGGACCTGCTCGGCACGCTGCCCGCCGGCACCCCGGTCCTGGCGACCACCGCGACGGCGAACGAGCGCGTGGTGGCCGACGTCGCCGAGCAGCTCGGCGCCGGTGGCGTCGAGGTGACGACCGTCCGCGGGCCGCTGTCCCGCGACTCGCTGCGGCTCGGCGTCCTCCGGCTGCCCTCCGACCGTGCCCGGCTCGCCTGGCTGTCGGCCCACATCGGCGACCTGCCGGGGAGCGGCATCGTCTACACGCTCACCGTGGCCGCGGCGGAGGAGACCGCCGCGCTGTTGCGCGATGCCGGGCACGAGGTCCGCTCCTACACGGGCCGGCTGGACGACGCCGACCGCAAGGACGCCGAGGAGGCGCTGCGGAACAACGAGGTGAAGGCGCTCGTCGCGACGTCCGCGCTGGGCATGGGCTTCGACAAGCCCGACCTGGGCTTCGTCGTCCACCTGGGGGCGCCCTCCTCCCCGGTCAGCTACTACCAGCAGGTCGGCCGTGCGGGCCGCGCCGTCGAGCACGCCGACGTCCTGCTGCTCCCCGGCCCGGAGGACCTCGCGATCTGGCAGTGGTTCGCCACCTCTTCCATGCCCCGGGAGGATCACGCCGCCGCGGTGCTCACGGCCATGGCCGACGGCAGGGCCTGGTCGGTGGCGCGCTTGGAGACAGTGGCCGACGTCCGTCGCTCCCGGTTGGAGCTGTTGCTCAAGGTGCTCGCCGTGGACGGCGCGGTCGAGCGGGTGCAGGGCGGCTGGCGGTCGACCGGGCAGCCGTGGGTCTACGACGCCGACCGGTATGCCCGCGTCACGCGCACGCGCGAGGCCGAGCAGCGGGCGATGATCGCCTACGCCCGGCCCGTGGACGAAGCGGAATGCCGGATGTCCTTCCTCCAGCACGCGCTGGACGACCCGACGGCGTCTCCCTGCGGTCGCTGCGACGTCTGCACCGGCGCCTGGTACTCCGCCGAGGTGCCGGAGGCCGCGTCCGCGGCGGCGTCCGCGGCCCTCGACCGACCGGGAGTGGAACTGGCGCCCCGGGCCCAGTGGCCGACGGGCGCCGACCGGCTCGGTGTCGGCGTGAAGGGCAAGATCTCTCCCTCCGACCAGGTCGAGATGGGCCGCGCCGTTGCGCGGCTCACCGACCTCGGCTGGGGGCAGCGACTCCGCACCCTGCTCGGGGACGACGGGGTCGGCGGGGTCGTCACCCTCGACCTCGAGGCGCCCGGGATCGAGGAGGACCCGGATGCCGCGTTCGACGTCCCGGTGCGGCGCTCGGTCTCCGACGTCCCCCCGGATGAGGCGCTCATCAAGGCGTGCGCGCGGGTGCTCGCCTCGTGGGACTGGAAGGAGCGCCCCGGTGCGGTGGTGGCGATGCCGTCCCGACGGCGCCCGCAGCTGGTGACCGGCCTGGCGCAGGGGCTCGCGGGGCTGGGCCGGCTGCCGTATCTGGGGGAGATGTCCCTGCAGCACGGCGGACCGACCGGCCAGCCAGGGGGCAACAGCGCGTTCCGCCTGGCCGCGGTGTGGGACCGGATTGTCGTCGGGCCCGAGCTCCGCGAACGCCTCGCGGAGGCGGGCAGCGCGCCGGTGCTCCTTGTGGACGACCTTGCGGACTCGCGGTGGACGATGACGGTGGCCGGTCGCGAGCTGCGCCGGGCGGGGGCGGGCGCGGTCCTGCCGTTCGCCCTGGCCCTCACCGCCTGAAAGAGGACCTCGTCCTCCTCACCCCTCGCGAGCTCGGGGCGAGCCTCCGGACGAGGCCTTATCCACAGGGTTTCGCACATATGTGCGAAACCGGAGTAGCGTGCCCGTATGGAGAAGGACCCCGTCCCCCTCACCGCGCGCACGCTCACGGCGAGCCTCCGGACGGGGCCGGCTCAGCCGTCGATGTGGGACCTCGCCGAGGAGGCCACGCTGGGTCCGTTGGCCGGCCAGGTGGTCCGGCACGAGTTGAGCAGCGGAGCCTGGGTCGACCACCTGCCCGGCTGGGTCATCGGTTCGGATGCCGTGCTCGAGATGCTCCTCGGGGACATCGGCTGGCGGGAGGACCGTCGGCAGATGTACGACCGTGAGGTGACCGTCCCGCGGCTGCTGCGCTGGTTCGGCGGTGGCGAGACGCTGCCGCACCCGTTGCTCGCCGAGGCGCGGGAGTCGCTGAACAGCCACTACGGCCCGGAGCTCGGCGAGCGATTCGTCAGCGCGGGTATGTGCCTCTACCGGGACGGCCGCGACAGCGTCGCCTGGCACGGCGACAGGATCGGCCGGGGGAGGTCCTCGGACACGATGGTCGCGATCGTCTCCTTCGGGTCGCCACGGCCGCTGCTGCTCCGGCCGCTGAGTGGCGGGCAGAGCTTGCGGTTCCCACTGGGCCACGGCGACCTGGTGGTCATGGGCGGCTCGTGCCAGCGCACGTGGGAGCACTGCATCCCCAAGACCACCCGGCCCGTCGGGCCCCGCGTGAGCGTGCAGTTCCGTCCACAGGGCGTGGCCTGACCCGGCTCCCGGGCAGGGGGGTTCGGACCCCCCTGCAGAGGCCCTCTGGGGTCGTGTACTGTTCTCCATGCGCCGCGCGGACCGGAAGGTCCGCCGGACCAGCCCCCCGGATGGGGAGCAGCTGGAAACCGGCGTAGTGTTGGACATCCAGCCAGGGTCGAAGCCCGTGAGGGTGG
>JAOPWM010000214.1 GCA_025965695.1 Blastococcus sp. | reverse complement strand
GCGGCGGACGCCGACCACCCGGGCCGACGGGCCGAACTGCTCGCGCGCCGCGGCGATCGCGTCGTCGCGCGTGGCGGCCTCAACGGATCGCAACGGCACCGCTCACAACTCCCAGCGATTCGATCTGTGCTGTCCGGGAGACCTCGGCGTAGGAGATCACCGGAAGCCGGGGAAGGACCTGCCGCATCAGGCGGGCCAGTGCAGCCCGGACCTGAGGCGAGCAGACGAGGACGGGGGAGTGGCCTGAACGCTCGGCCTCCTCGAGCAGGCCGCTGCAGCCGTGGACCAGGGCGTCGATGGCTCCCGCGTCGAGCGCCAGCACGACGCCGGCGTCGCTCTGCCGGACCGACTCGAGGAGGCGCTGCTCGAAACCCGGGTCGAGGGTGAAGACGTGGAGGCGCTCGTCGGGCGTCACGTACGGATGACTGATCGCCGGGCCCAGTGCCGCCCGGGCCGCCTCGACGAGTCCGTCGAGATCGGTGGACGACTTTGCACGTACAGAGAGTGCCTCGAAGATGCGCACCAGGTCCCGGATCGACACACCCTCTTCGAGCAACGCGTGCAACACGCGTTGCACCTCTCCCAGGGTGAGCAGGGTGGGGGTCAATTCCTCGACGACGACGGGGTGCGTCCGGCGGACCATCTCCACCAGGAGGCGCACGTCCTCGCGGCCGAGCAGGTCGGCGGCGTTCTGCCGGACGACCTCGGCCAGGTGGGTCGTGATGACCGACGAGCGGTCGACGACGGTCGCGCCGGCCATCTCCGCCTGCCGCTGCATCTCCATCGGCACCCACTTGGCGGCCAGTCCGAAGACCGGCTCGCGGGTGGCCTTGCCCGGCAGGCCGTCGAGGTTGTCGCCGATGGCCAGCACCGTGCCCGCGGGCGAGATGCCCTTCGCCGCGGGGACGCCGTTGAGCCAGATGACGTACTGGGAGCCGGGGAGGTCGAGGTTGTCGCGGGTGCGGACGAGGGGGATCACCAGGCCGGTCTCCATGGCGACCTTGCGGCGCAGGGCCTTGACCCGGTCGAGCAGGTCCCCGCCGCGGGACGGGTCGACGAGTTCGACCAGGTCGAAGGCGACCTCGAGCTCGAGCGGGTCCACCCGCATCTTCTCCGCGATGGCCTCGGGGGAGTCCGGTTTCGGCTCGTTCTCCAAAGCGGCGGCCGCAGCCTCGGCCTCCTCGTCGACGACCGGCGTCTCGGACATCCGGGAGGCCATGATCAGGAAGCCGGCACCGATGATGAGGAACGGCAGCTTGGGGAGACCGGGGATCAGGCACAGGGCCAGCGCTGCGCCGCCGGCGATGCGCACGGGCTGCTTGAACCGGCCGAGCTGGGCGATCAGGTCGGTGCCCATGTCGCCCTCGGTGGCCGACCGGGTCACGATGATGCCGGTCGCCGTCGAGAGCAGGAGGGCGGGGATCTGGGAGACCAGGCCGTCGCCCACGGTCAGCAGCGAGAAGGTGGAGACGGCGTCGGCGGGGGCCATGCCGCGTTGCATCACACCGATGGCGAAGCCGCCGATCAGGTTGATCAGCGTGATGATGATGGCGGCCATGGCGTCGCCCTTGACGAACTTGCTGGCACCGTCCATCGAGCCGTAGAAGTCGGCCTCGGCGGTGACGTCGAACCGGCGCTTGCGCGCCTGCGCCTCGTTGATCACGCCGGCGTTGAGGTCGGCGTCGATCGCCATCTGCTTACCGGGCATGGCGTCGAGGGTGAAGCGGGCGCCGACCTCGGCCACGCGGCCCGCACCGTTCGTGATGACGACGAACTGGATGATCGTCAAGATCACGAAGATCACGAGGCCGACGACCAGCGAGCCGCCGATCACGAAGTGGCCGAATGCCTCGATGACCTTGCCCGCGTAGCCGTCGGTGAGAACCAGGCGGGTGGAGGAGACGTTCAGGGCCAGCCGGAACAGCGTCGCGATGAGGATCAGGGAGGGGAAGACGGCGAAGTCCAGCGGCCTCTTGATCTGCATCGAGACCAGCAGGATCAACAGCGACGCGGTGATGTTCACGGCGAGCAGCAGGTCCAGCAGGGCGGCCGGCAGCGGCACCACCAGCATGAGGACGATGGCCACGACCCCGATGGGGACGGCCATCTTGCCGAGGCCCTTCATGCGTCCGCCCCGCGCGGGGACGACGGACGCTGGTTCACGTCCTTCTCATCGGCAGCCCCCCGACGCGGTGGTACCTCGGGCGAGATCTGCACACTCGCCCCCATCAGGGTCTGAAGAGGGCGAGTGTGCAGATCTCGCCGGGAAAACGGGGTGGATCAGGCGGCGACGCGGCGCCGTCCCGCCTTGGGCAGTCCCTCGACCGCCGGCGGCTCGAAGCCCGGACGGTGGAAGCCGCCCTTCACGCCGCGCGCTCCCATGTGCATCACGAACGCGAGGACGCGGGCGACCGCGGTGAACAGCTGGGCCGGCACCTCCTGGCCGAGCTCGCACGAGGCGTGCAGGGCCCGGGCCAGGGGGATGTCCTGGACCATGGGGACGCGGTTCTCCTGAGCGATGGCACGCAGCTTCGAGGCCACCTCGCCGGCTCCCTTGGCCACCACGCGGGGTGCGCCCTTCGCCGGGTCGTACTTCAGGGCCACCGCCACGTGGGTGGGGTTCACCAGCAGGACGTCGGCCTCGGCGGCATCGGTCATCATCCGGTTGCGTGACATCGACAGTGCCACCCCGCGACGGTGCGCCTTCATGTGCGGGTCGCCCTCTGACTGCTTGTGCTCCTGCTTGATCTCGTACTGGGTCATCTTGAGCTTCTTCATCGTCTTCATCCGCACGACGACGTAGTCGGCGACAGCGATGACGAGGCCGGTGACGGCGACCACCCGGAACATGAGGATGGCCGACTCGGTGAACGTCGCGGCCACCACCGACAGCGGCAGCGAACCGGATGAGGCCACCAGCGACTGCGCGCGGTTGCTGGTGACGATCACGACCGTCGCGAGGGCCGCGGTCTTGATCAGCGCCTTGACCGCCTCCCAGATGCCCTGGGTGCCGAACATGCGCTTGATCCCCGGGAAGGGGTTGAGCTTCTTCAGCGTCGGCTTCATCGACTTCGTCGCGAAGGTGACCCCGCCCTGCGCCGCGGCAGCGAGGGTGCCGACCACCATCAGCCCGAGCGCCATCGGCAGAAGGGTGGTCAGAAAGGCGGTCAGCGCCTGACCCATGAGGGTCGAGAGCGCCTCCGTCTCCGGGTGGGAGGCGACCGAGCCGACCTGCACGAACATCTTCTTGACGGCGTCGAACGCGTTGCTCACCAGCATCGGGAGCAGCGCACTGGCCGTGGCGACGCCCAGCCACGTCCCCAGCTCCTGGGTGCGGGGGATCTGCCCTTCCTTGCGCGCCTTCTTCAGGCGCTGGGGAGTGGGCTTCTCGGTCTTCTCACCGCCGGGACCGTCTTTAGCCATGGGTCACAGCCATGTCAGCCGCTCCGCAGCGAGATCATCGCCCGGGTGGCGTGCTCGAGCAGGGTGTCGAGTGCCGGCGGCAGCAGGGGGAAGGTCAGACCGAGCATCGCCAGGGTCAGCATGATCTTCACCGGGAAGCCGATGGCGAAGATGTTCAGGGCCGGTGCGGCACGGCTCAGCAGCGCCAGCGCGACGTCGGCCAGCAGCAGGACGGCGACCATCGGGCCGGCGATCTGCAGCGCTGCCATGAACATCATCGAGAACGCCGTCAGCAGCACCGACGCCAGCTGGTCGGTGGGCACGTTGCCGCCGACGGGCAGGCCGACGTAGGACGTCGCGAAGCCCTTGACGATCAGCAGGTGGCCGCCACTGGTGAACAGCAGCGTGGTGGCGAGCAGGTAGTGCAGGCGGCCGATCGTCGCATTCTGGGTCATCGCCAGCGGGTCGTAGGCCGGCTGCAGCGAGAAGCCGCCCGTGACGTCGATCAGGTCGCCGGCCATCTGCACGGCGGTGAACAGCACCTGGACGACGAAGCCGAGAGCGGCGCCGATGATCACCTCGGTCACCGCGGTCACCAGCAGATAGCCCGCAGTGGGCGCCGGAAGGCCGGCAGCGATCTTGGTCGACAGCAGCAGCGACAGCGCCAGGGCGAAGGCTGCCTTGGCCGGTCCCGGGATGGAGCGGGAGTTGAACGGCGGCGCCAGCAGGACGAACCCGGTGGCGCGGGCCGTCCCGAGCAGGAGCGCCGCCAGCGTGGTTGCCGGGACCGAGAGGTCCATGGCCGCCTCAGGTCCGGCCGAGCAGGTGGGGCAGCTGGTCGAACAGGCTGTGAGTGAAGCTGACCAGCTCGGAGAGCACCCAGTTGCCCGTGACCAGCAGCGCGATCGCGACGGCGATCATCTTCGGCACGAAGGACAGCGTCGGTTCCTGGATCTGGGTCGCCGCCTGGAACAGCGAGATCAGGAAGCCCACGAGCAGGGCGGTCAGCAGCACCGGGGCGGCGACCTTCGCGCCCAGCATCATCGTTTGGGCCGCGATCTGGGTGACGTCTGCATCACTCATAGCTAGCCACTCCCCCCGTAGGAACCCACGAGGGCTGTGGTGATCAGCGCCCAGCCGTCAACGACGACGAAGAGCAGCAGTTTGAAGGGCAGCGACACGATCGTCGGAGGCACCATCATCATGCCCATCGCCATGAGCGAGGCGCTGACCAGCATGTCGAGCACCAGGAACGGGATGAAGATGACCAGCCCGATGATGAATGCGCTCTTGAGCTCGGAGAGCACGAAGGCCGGGATCAGCGTGGTCATGCTCACCTCGGACTCGTCGGCCGGGGCGTCCTCACCGGACAGGCCGATCATCAGCTTCAACTCGTCCTGGCGGGTGTTCTTGAGGAGGAACGAGTGCAGCGGGACGACGCCGGCGTCGTATGCCTGCGAGACCGTCATCGTGCCGTCCATGTAGGGCTTCACGGCGACGTCGTTGATGTCGGAGAAGACCGGCCCCATCACGAACAGCGTGAGGAAGAGGGCGATCCCGGTCAGCACCTGGTTGGGTGGCGACGAGGGCAGTCCCAGCGCGTTGCGGGTCAGCCCCAGGACGACGATGATCTTGGTGAACGACGTCGCGAGCAGCAGCACCGACGGCGCCACCGACAGCACCGTGATGGCCAGGATCAGGGTGATCGAGGTGCTCGGCGAGCCGTCGCCGATGGAGATGTCCACGGCGCCGCTGCCGGGGACGACGGGGGCGACCGGCGCCGTGGGGTCCACCGGTGCAGTGGGTGCGGCGGAGGCCGGCCCGGCCAGCAGGACGGCGGCCACCGTGCTCAGCAGGGCCAGCAGCAGCACCAGGGCAGCACGCTGACGGGTCGACGGGGCCGCGGGCGCCACGAGGCGGCGCGCGGGCATCGTCAGGACCGCGGTCATGGCTTACGGACCGTCCGCTCGCGCAGCTGGTGCACCAAGGTGCCCCAGCCGGCGCGGTCGAAGACGGAGCCGGCCAGCACCCCGGTCGAGGAGCGGGCGACCGGAGCCGGGGCGGCACCACCGGGGACGGCCGCGTCGGCAGCCGGCCGCGGCGCGGGTACCCGCCGCTCGGCGAGCGCGGCGTCAACCGCCTCGGAGTCGACCTCGGCGAGCAGGGTGACCTGCTCCTCGGTGGCCCCGATGACGAGGACGACGTCAGCGATGCGGACGACGTTGACGGTGCTGGACCGGCCCATGCGCTGACGGGCGACGACCTCGATGAGGCCGTTGCCCTGGCCCAGGCCCTTCTTCTTCGCCAGGCGGGCGGCATAGAACAGGACGACGGCGATGAAGCCGAGGGACAGGATCAGCCGGATGATCATCCACGTCATTGCGTCACCTCGCCGGCGCTCGGCCACCCCATGACGTACGTCGCTCGGCCCTCGCGTGACCTCGCAAGCTCGGTCACGATGCTGCCTGGCCGAGCTCGGTGGCGGCGTCGGTGACGATCTCACTGATCCGCAGCCCGAAGTCCTCGTCCACGACGACGACCTCGCCACGGGCGATCAGCGTGCCGTTGACCAGCAGGTCGGCCGGGGCGCTCGCTGCCCGGTCGAGCTCGACGACCTCGCCGGGGTGCAGCGAGAGCAGCTCCTGCACGGTCATGCGGGTACGGCCGATCTCGACGGTCACCTCCATCGCGACGTGCCGCAGGAGGTCGAGGCTGCCGCGCTGGCTGCGCGTGTCGGGCAGCGTCACCTGCAGGGCGAAGGTGGCCTGGTGCTCACCGTCGGCGAGCAGCGGGACGGCGACGAACATGCCCTTGTCGCGGAGCCCGTCCAGGGCGGCGACCGGTTCCTCGATCCGCTCGGAGGCGACGCGCACCCGGCCCAGCGTGGCGGCGGCGGCCTCGAGGGCGGGCCGCAACGCAGCGGCGACGTCCATCTTCCCGACGGGGGAGTTGTTCAGCGCCTCGACGACGTCGGCGGAGATCACCAGGACCATGTCACCGCTGACCTCGCCGGAGAGGCCGGCGGACACCGCCGAGGCGGCGCCCGGCGGCAGCGGGACGTTGTCGGGGTCGCTGACCGGGGTGCCGGGGACGAGTTCGACGGTGGCGGGGACCAGGGCGGCCGCCGCGCGGGCAGCCGCCGCGACCACCGCGGAGACGGTCTGGGAGTCCTGGGACAGGTCGGTGCGGGGCGCGGTCATGCTCTCTCCTCGCTGGCGCTCGTCGGTCGCATGACCGCGGGCGGTGCTGTGCTGTGACGTGACCTCGCAAGCTCGGTCACGCGGTGTCCTTCGCGGCGGCGTACGGGGTCGGAACGATGGCGGCGGCGAGCCGGCGCCGGTGGTTGCTGGCGATCGCGTACGCGAACGTCACGTCGTTGGTGGTGACCTCCAGCGGGGCGTCCGGCGGATGGCGCAGCAGCAGGACGTCACCGACGGCGAGGGAGAGCAGGTCGGCGGAGGACACCGTGAGCGGCGCGAACCGCACGCTGACGTCCACCGGGACCAGGTTGAGTCGGGCGGTGAGTGCCTCGGCGGCCCACTTGCGCTTGCGGAGCGCGGAGTCCGACAGCTGCGGGGAGGCGGCGTTGTTCAGCGCCTGGGCGAAGGACGAGAACGGCAGGACCAGCGTGGCCTCGCCCTCACGGGTGCCGACCGACATCGTGAAGGAGGCGACCATCACCGTGTCCGAGCCGGCGGCGGCCTGGGCCAGTTGCGGGTTGTACTCGTGGCCGAGCAGGGCAGGCTGGATCTCGGTGATCGTTCGGAACGACACGGCGAACTCGTCGAGCAGCCGGTCGAGCAGGTGGTTGGTGATGGTGGTCTCCATCGCCGTCATCGGCCTGCTGGGCTGGCCTGCCCGGCCGGAGCCACCCAGCATGTGGTCGACGATGGCCATGGCGATGTCGAGGGGGTAGGCGAGCATCCCCTTGCCGGCCAGCGGCTCGAGGCTGAACGTGGAGATGAAGACCGGGTTGGGCAGCGTCACCACGTAGTCGTCGTAGGAGAACTGCTCGATCCCGACGAGCTCCAGCCGGGCTCCGGCGCGGAGGAACGTGGTGAGAATCGTGGTCGCCTGCCGGGCAAAGGCCTCCTGCGCGATCTGCAGGACCCGGACGTGTTCCCGGGAGAGCTTCGTCGGGCGGCGGAAGTCGTAGGTCCGCGGCTCGCCCCGGCGGCTGCGGGCGGCAGGCGCGGATGCGGCGGCTGCAGGCGCGGCAGCGGGCAGGACCGGTGACTCCGACGGCGACTGGGCGTCCGGCTCACCGGGGGCCGGTCCGGTCTCGGGTTGGGTCACGTTCCACCTCATCGGCGGAGACGGGGCCGACCCTGACCGGCGGCGCCGGGGCGCCGCCGGTCCCTCGGGAGAGGTGTGGCGGGTGGTGCGGAGTGTGTTGCTGCGTGACGTTCCCGGTGCCGTCGGGCCCGGTGGGACGTGCGTCTACTGAGTGACGTACTCGTTGTAGTAGATGCCCATCACATCACCCTCGTAGGCATGGATGATCTTCTCCTCGAGTGCGGCCTTCAGCGCGTCGCGGGCGCCGCTGACGTCGGCAGGTGAAGCCTGCGAGAACGTGGAGATGATCAGGTCGGTGGCCTTCGACCCGTCTGGCCCCTTGCCACTGTGACCACCGGTGCTGCCCGCCTCGGTGAGCTGCAGCGTGACCCCGATCTTGAGATAACCGCCGCCGGCCAGATTGACGGCGATGGGATCGACCTTCAGGACCTCGCCCGGCACCGGCGCCGCGGCCGCCGAGCTGGACCCCGAGAAGAGGAAGAAGTACGCCGCCCCTGCCGCGGCGAGGACCACCACGAGCACGATCAGCATCAGCTTCTTCTTGCCGCCCTTGGCGGGCGCCTCGTCGGTCTCGGAGGCCTTCTCTTTGGTGCTCATGGCGTGGCTCCTTGATGTGCGGCGTCGATACCCGGCAGCAGGGCGTTGGCCTCTGCCGAAGCGTTGGACAGGACGACGATGTCCACCCGGCGGTTGACCGTGATCGCCGTGGGGTCGGTCTTGGGCACCAGCGGCTGGGTCGAGCCGTAGCCGGCGGCGTACATCCGGGGTTCGGGTACGCCGTCACGGGCCAGATAGGTGAGCACGGTGGTCGCCCGGTAGGCCGACAGCTCCCAGTTCGACGGCCACTTCCCGCCCCGCGTGACCGGCAGGTGGTTGGCGTGACCTTCCACGCGCAGCACGTTCGGCAGCCCGGTGAGCGTCGGGGCGACGGTGTCCAGGATGGCGCGGCCCTCCGGGCGCAGGACCGCCTCCTCGGCATCGAACAGGACGGCGTCGGCGACGATGTGGACCACCAGCCCGCGCTCGTCGATCTCGTAGCGCGCGGCACCTCCGAAACCGGCGTCGGCGAGTGCCGCGTCGATCGCGTCCCGGGCAGCCGCGAGTTCGTCGTACGCACCCGAGGCCTCGGCCGCGACGCGCTTTGCCCGTTCGGCGGCCGCCTGGGAGGCAGCCGCGTCGACGTCGGCCTGGGCGGCCTTCTGCTCCGGTGCGATGCCGGCCGCGAGGTCGACGGGGGAGGGCAGCGCGTCCAGCACCGAGCCCTCGGGCGTGTTGCCGGGCAGTACGGCGATCGGGGCGCCGAAGCTGGCCGACAGGCCGGACGCCAGGGCGGCGAACTTGGCCTTGTCGACCTGACTCATCGCGAAGAGCACGATGAACAGACACATGAGCAGGGTGACCATGTCGGCGTAGGAGACCAGCCACCGCTCGTGGTTCTCGTGCTCTTCCTCCTCGTGCTTCTTCGGCCGCTTGCGGCCGGGGTGCGCGGAGCCGCTCATGCCGCCTCCCGCGCGACCTCACTCGGCGGCACGAGTGCGGTCAACTTCTGACGGACGGCACGCGGGCTGGTGCCGGCCTGGATCTCGGTGATGCCCTCGACCAGCAGTTCCATCTGGGCGGCCTGCAGGTCGCTGATCCGCGTGATCTTGGCGCCCATGGGCAGCCAGAAGAGGTTGGCGGAGAGAACGCCCCAGAGCGTCGCGACGAAGGCGCTGGCGATCAGCGGCCCGAGGGACTCGGGGCTCGAGAGGTTCTCCAGCACGTGGATCAGGCCGACGACGGTGCCGATGATGCCGATGGTCGGCGAGTAGCCCCCCATCGCCGTGAAGAACTTCGCGGCGACCTTGTCCTCGCCCTTCTTGGCCGAGATCTCCCCCTCGAGGACGGCGCGCAGCTCCTCGGGGTCGGTGCCGTCGATGCCCATCTGCAGCCCGCGCTTCAGGAACGGGTCGTCGATGTCCTTGACCTGCGCCTCCAGGGCCAGCAGGCCCTCCTTGCGGGCCTTCTCGGCGAGGCTGACCAGGGTGGCGATCCGGTCGGAGACCGGCGGGACCTTCGGCGGCATCAGCGCCTGCTTGAACCAGCCGCCGATCTTCTTGACGTCGGCCATGGCCGAGCCGGCGATGGCCGCACCGAAGGTGCCGCCGAAGACGAGGATCAGCGGCGGTATCAGGACGATCGCCAGAGGGCTGGAGCCCTCCATGATCATCATTGCCAGCAGCGAGCCGAGCGCCAGGACGATGCCGATAAGGGTGGCCGGATCCACGGGTCAGCGCTCCTCTCGGCTCGGGAACGGGACGACGGAGGACACGGCGCTGACGTCGGACGGTTCTTCGTCGGTCATGGCGATGCGGTATTCGCCCCGGTCCATCTCGTAGGACGTCGCGAGGATCCCGGCGCGGTAGTCGCGGATCTCCAGGAGCACCTCGTCCACGCTCTCCTTGACCACGTACTTGGTGCCGTCCACGAGGAAGGCGACCGTGTCGGGGTGGCCCTCGACCCGTTCGATCAGGTCGGGGTTGAGCGCGAACCGCTCTCCGTTCAAGCGCGTCACACGGATCACGGGGTCGGTCCTCTTGCTCGATGGGGGCCCGGTGTGCGGGCGGGGACGGCACTGTTCTCTTCGGCTCACCAGGGGGTTTCCTTGAGCCGAACAGCCCCGTCACCCCGGGAGAAGACCCCGGAATGACGCGGAAAAGGTGCGGCCCGGCCACCCGACGGGGTGACCGGGCCGCGGCGCAAGCCGGCGCTGCGATCAGCGGCCGGATCAGCGCTTGAGGTTGACCAGGTCCTGCAGGATCTCGTCGGAGGACGTGATGACCTTGCTGTTCGCCTGGAAGCCGCGCTGGGCGACGATCAGCCCGGTGAACTCCTCGGCGAGGTCGACGTTGGACATCTCCAGCGCGCCCGAGTTGAGCACACCGCGGCCCGCGACACCGGCCTGGCCGACATTCGCGACACCCGAGTTGTCGCCGACGCGGAACGTGGAGTTGCCCGCCTTCTGCAGGCCGCTGGGGTTGTTGAACGAGGCCAGGGCGAGCTTGCCCAGCGGCTGACGGAGCCCGTTGGAGTAGACGCCCATGATCGTGCCGTCGTTGCCGAGCTGGAAGGACTGCAGCGAGCCCAGGCCGTAGCCGTTCTGGTCCGACGCGGTGACGGTGTTGGCGCCGCCGAACTGCGTGAGCGTGGCGACGTCGACGGTGACCGGGCCGGTCCAGCTCGGGAACGTTGCGGCCGGCGGGGTGAAGGGCGCGATCGTCCCCGGTGCGGCCGGGGTGGTGAGCGCACCGGAGGCGTTGAACGCCACGGTTGCGCCGCTCACCAGCGAGGTTCCGTTCTCGTGCTTGATGTCGAGGGTCCAGGTGTTGGCCGCCGCGGCCTTGGTGAAGTTGTAGAACACCTTCTGCGCGACGCCCTGGTTGTCGTACATCGTGACGCCGGTCTGCAGCGTGTCGCCGGTCGCCGCCCCGGCGGGGAGGTTGCCGACGAGGGCGCCGGTGGTGGACTGCTTCGGGCTCACGATCTGGCCGTACGGCACCGACAGGTCACCGATCGGGCCATTGGGGTTCACCACGCCGTTCGCGTCGGCCATCCAGCCCTGCAGGACACCGCCGGTCGGGGTGACCAGGCTGCCCTTGCCGTCGAAGTCGAAGGACCCGGCCCGGGTGTACAGGCTCTCGGTCCCGGCCCGCGTGACGAAGAAGCCGTCCCCCTCGATCATGAAGTCCGTCGAGCGACCGGTGGACTGCGTGGCGCCCTGGGTCCAGTTGGTGGTGGTCGCCGCAACCTTGACGCCGAGGCCGACCTGCGCCGGGTTTGTGCCTCCACGGTCCGCGGCGGGCGCGCCACCGGCGCGGATCACCTGGGACAGGGTGTCCTGGAAGACGGTCTGACTGCCCTTGAAGCCGACGGTGTTGACGTTGGCGATGTTGTTGCCGACGACGTCCATCTTGGTCTGGTGCGCGCGGAGGCCGGAGATGGCCGAGAACATGGAACGAAGCATGGGGAGGAGCTCCTCAGGTGTGGGTCGCCGGGTGGCGGGGGAGTCGGGACAGGTCGGGACGCCGAACGGAGGTCGGTCAGGAGGCCGTAGGCGCGGTGGTGGCGACCTCGGTGATGCGGCCCATCGAGACGGAGACGCCACCGACCATCGCCGTGGCCTCCGTGGTGTCGCTGCCGAGCCGGACGGAGGTGACCAGGCCGCTCTTCGTGGCGCCGTTCTCGTCGGTGTAGCTGACGGTGCGCCCGACGAGCGCGCCGGCGCTGGTGGAGCGCTGCAGCGCCAGGAGCGAGGCGTTCTGAGTGGCGATCTGTTCCAGCTTCTCCACCTGGGTGAAGGTGGCCGTCTGCGCCATGAACTCGCTGCTGCTCGCCGGGTTCGCCGGGTCCTGGTATTTCATCTGTGCCACGAGCAGCTTGAGGAACATGTCCTTCTGGCTGCCCGAGTCCTTGCGGTCCACCGTCGTGGAGGCCGTGGGGGTGGGGGTGGTCCCGGTCGTTCCGCTCACTGCGTCCGGCATCGGTCGGTCAGCTCCTTCTCAGACGCGAAAGTCCACGCCGGACGACGTGGATCGGTTGGGGGTGGGGGTGGGCCCACCGCTCCCGGTATCGGCAGACCCGACCCAGGGTCGTGACCGGCCCTCGGCGCGGTCCTGCTGGTTGCCCCGGTCGCCGAAGCCCTGCTGCTGCGCCGCGGCCTGTTGCTGGGCGCTGTGCCGGTCCAGCCAGGCGCCGCCGCTGTCGCGGTCGACCTCCAGACGGGACGTCGTCAGGCCGGCAGCCTCGAGGTCGCGGCGCAGGTCGGGCAGGGCGTCGAGGAGGGCGGCCCGGCCGTGCTCGTGGGCCCCCCGCAGGGTGAGGTCGACGGTGCCCTTCTGCAGGGTCACCTGGACCTCGACGGGACCGAGGGTGTCGGGGGTCAGGACGAGGGTCATCGTGTGCGCGCCGTCCGGGCCGCTCCGCAGGACGGCGACCTGCCGCGCGACCTGCGTGCTGACGGGCTGGGCGGCCGAGGCGCCGGTGGCGCTGTCGGTGTCACCGGCGGGGGCGACGACAGGGACCGCCGGGGCCGTCGTGCCCGAGGGGCCGACCGGGGCGGCCGACTGCGTGGTCCCCCCGTCCGTCGAGCCCTGCTGCGACGAAGTCCCGGTGCCCGAGGACCGCGCCTCTCCGGCGGCCGGGACCTCCGCGGCGGGCACTGCTGTGGCGGGAGACGCCGTCGCGCCGCTGTCCGGTGTGCCCGTGTCGGTCGCGGTCGATGGAGCAGCCTTCGCCACGACGGACGCGGCGGTTGCCGTCACCGTGGGGCCCGGCATTCCGGCGGGCACCTCGCCCTGCGGCTCCGCCGCCGGGGCGGTCGTCGCAGCGGCGACAGGGGACGTCGTGGCTGCCAGGACCGGAGCGGCGGTAGCAGTGGCGGCCGCAGTCCCGGCGGGCGTCTCCGCGGTGGGCGTGGTCACGGCGATGTCCTCGGCACGAACGACGGTGAAACCGGCGAGGGTGGGTTCTGCCGCGGCCTGCGAAACGGTAGCGGGAGCGGTGGCGGCGGGGGCCGCGACGGTCGCGGCAGGCGTTGCGTCGGGCGTCGCGGTGACTGCGACCGCACCGGCGACGGTCTCCGCGGCAGCTGCCACGGTCGGCACAACGACGGCAGAGGCCGGTGGGGCCGACGGGCCGCCGACGGCAGAGGCCGCGCCCGCCGCAGAGGCCGCGCCCGCCGCGACCGCGACCGCGGCCGCAGCGATCGCGGTCGTCCCGTCCGTGGTCGCCGGCGCACCCGGAACGACGACCGGGGCGCCCATCATCAGCGTCCAGACGGCGGCCGGGAGCCCGGTGCGGGCGATATCGGTGCCCGTGGTCGTCGGGGTCGTGGTCGGGTCCGTGGCCTCGGCGTCGACCTGGAGGTCAGTGCCGACTGTGGCCTCCCCGGCCCCGGCCCCGGACGGGCGGTCCGCGGCGGGGCCCGCACCGTGGGCGGCATGCGCGGCTGCACGCTCCGCCCGATGCTTGCCCCGGTCCGCGGCCCGGTGCGCCTTGTCAGCGGTGCGGTCGGCGGTCCGGTCCGCCCTGTCGGCAGTCCGGTCGGTCGCACGGTCAGCCGCGCGGGAGTCGCACTCGTCCGCGGCGCTGCGTCGCTCGATCCCGCGGTCCGAGGGCCCCCGGCCGGCGGGCCGGTCGACGGACAGGGCGTCGTCCAGCATCGAGGCGAAGGGCGAGGCGCCGGTGCTGCGGGAGGCAGCGCCGCTCGTGGACGTCGTCCGCACCGCGGGCGCAGACGGGGTCACGGGGGCTGTCACGATGTCTCCTCGCCGGCGCTCGTCGCCATCGCGACAGGCTGTGCTGTGTCTCTGGATTCCCTCGCGAGCTCGGTCATCTGTATGCCTCTGCCTTGCTCATCACGCTGCGGACGTAGTTCTGGGTCTCGGAGTAGGGCGGGATCCCGCCGTAGCGGCTCACCGTGCCCGGGCCGGCGTTGTAGGCCGCCAGCGCGTCGTCGGAGGAGCCGAACTGCTTGGTCAGGGTGCTGAGGTAGCGGGCGGCACCGTCGATCGCCGAGTTCGGGTCGAGGGGGTTGACGCCCAGCCCGGCCGCGGTGGAGGGCATGAACTGCATGAGGCCCTGGGCGCCGGCGGGGGAGACCGCCTGGGAGTTGAAGCCCGACTCCTGGTTCGCCATTGCCGCCAGCACCGACGCGTCCACGCCGTACCGGCTGGCCGCGCGGCTGAAGAGGTCGGCGTAGGGAACGCCGGCGAGGGCGGCACCCCCCGTGGACGCCGAGGCCGTCGCCTGCTGGGGCAGGACCCGGCGGATGACGGTGGGGGTGCCGACGTCCTGCACGTTGACCGCCTCGCCGGGCTGGGGAGCGGCGATCATCTTGCCGTTGCCGACGTAGATGCCGACGTGGTCGATCCCGGCGCGCGACGAGGAGTAGTCGAAGAACACGAGGTCGCCGGGCCGGGCGTCGGCGACCGACGCGACCGGTGTGCCTGCCGTGGCCTGCTGCGACGAGGTCCGGGGCAGGTCGACGCCGAGGTTGCCGTAGACGAGCTGGGTGAACCCCGAGCAGTCCAGGCCCTTCGACGGGTCGGTGCCGCCCCAGAGGTAGGGGACGCCGATGTACTTCTGCGCCTCGGCGACGACCGCGCTCTCCGAGGCGGTCGCGGTCGAGCTCCCGGAGGAGGTCGCACTGGTCGACTTCAGGCCTGCGGCCGCGGCCGCGCTCGCCCAGTCGCCGGAGCCGGTCGATGTCGCCGAATACAGGAAGCGGGACTGGATCTCGCTGATCCGGCTCTGGACCTGGGTCACTCCCTCCACGAGACCTCCTCGGCCGAGTGGGCCCCCGCGTGTTCCAGCCGGCCGGCCCGGCCGGTGACGAGATCGTCGACGGCGCGCTCCTCGGCGGCGTCCTCGGCGTGCTGCAGCGCGTCCTGGTGCCGCTCGCGCAGCTTCTCCATGCCCTTGGTCCGCTGCGCGGCCGCCGTCCACTGAGCGCGGACGAGCTCGGCCTGCTCGGCGTGGGCGGTGGCGAGCGAGCGCGCGTCGGAGGCGTCGGTGGCGGCGGTACGCAGCAGCGTCATCGCGAGGACGAAGTCGCCGGCCGGCAGCACCCGCGGAAGGACGGCGGTGGCCAGCGCGGTCTCGTACTCGGTGGCCCGGCGGTCGGCATCGGCGGCGGTGTTCGCGGCCCGCGCCGCGGCGGCGGCCGCGGCCCGCTCCTCGGTACGGCGCAGCTCCAGCACCGGCTGCAACCGGAAGGCGGCGCGCTTCATGCCGTGCTCCCGCGCAACTCCGCAGGCATCGTCATGCGCCCCTCACGATCCGCTGCAGCCACGCCCACGACTCCGTGGCGGGGGTGGACTCACCCATGGGCTGCTGCAGGAAGGACTCGATCGAGGGCGCGAGCTGGCGCGCACGGTCGACCAGCGGGTCGCTACCGGCCTGGTAGGCACCGATCTCGATGAGCTCCCGGACGTCGCGCAGCGCACCCATCAACCGGCGCACCTCTCGGGCATCGGCCATCTGCTGCGGCGGCACGACCGCGGTCGCGACACGGGAGATGGACTCCAGGACGTCGATCGCCGGGAAGTGGCCGGTCGTGGCGAGCTTGCGGGTGAGCACGATGTGCCCGTCGAGGATCGACCGCGCGGTGTCGGCGATCGGCTCGTTGTGGTCGTCACCCTCCACCAGGACGGTGTACAGACCGGTGATGGACCCGGTGACGCCCGTTCCGGCCTTCTCCAGCAGCTGCGGCATCATCGCGAAGACGCTCGGCGGATAGCCACGGGTGGCCGGGGGCTCGCCCGCCGACAGCCCGACCTCGCGCTGGGCCATGGCGGTGCGCGTGATCGAGTCCATGAGCAGCAGGACGTGGCGGCCCTGGTCGCGGAAAGCTTCGGCGATGCGGGTGGCGACGAAAGCCGCCTTGAGGCGCACCAGCGGGGGCTCGTCGGAGGTGGCGACGACGACGACCGTGCGGGCCATCCCCTCGGGGCCGAGGTTCTCCTCGAGGAACTCGCGGACCTCACGGCCACGCTCGCCGATGAGGCCGATGACGCGGACGTCGGCGTCGGTGCCGCGGGTGATCTGGGCCAGCAGGCTGGACTTGCCTACGCCGGAACCGGCGAAGATGCCGAGCCGCTGACCCCTGCCGCAGGGCACCAGCGTGTCGAGTGCGCGGACGCCGAAGGTCAGCGGCTGGTCGACCCGGGTGCGGGAGAGCACGTGCGGGGTCTCGCTGGCCAGGTCCACGTAGGAGACGCGGGAGCCCAGCGCCGGACCGCCGTCGACCGGCCGGCCGAGCCCGTCGAGCACCCGGCCGAGCAGCGCCTCACCGACCGGCACCTGCAGCGGCATCCCGGTCGCGCGGACGGGGGCTCCGGCGTGGACGCCGGACAGGGTGCCCAGCGGCATGCAGGTCAGCCGGTCACGACCGACGGCGACCACCTCGGCCAGCAGCGGCCGCTCACCCGGGTTGACCTCCACGAGGTCGCCCACCGCCGCGGACA
The DNA here is from genome assembly GCA_025965695.1 of Blastococcus sp. GTDB lineage: Bacteria > Actinomycetota > Actinomycetes > Mycobacteriales > Geodermatophilaceae > Blastococcus_B. The sequence goes on along the minus strand of JAOPWM010000214.1, from coordinate 8,558 downwards.
GGCCGTCGACGGTCATCGTCAGGCCCATGGCGCCGCTGACCGAGCCGGTCACCTGGGGTCGGGCCGCGGCGCGGGCCCGGGTCATCAGCGCGCTGGGGAGGCTCATGAGGTGAGAACCGCCTGGACACGCTCGAGGGCGGCCATGAGCTGGGCGTCGATGCGGCGGGGACCGGTCTCGGCGACCGCTCCGGCCCGCTCGACGGCCGGGTCGCCGACCACCCGGACGGTGTCCGGGAGTTCGGCGAGCGCCTCGGCCGGGATCTCGGCGAGGTCGTCGGGGTGGACGCGGACGACGGCCGGGGCGTCGGACGGGCAGAGGGCCAGCGCCCGGCGGACGGCGTCGAGAACAGGGGAGTCGGCGAGGGCGAGCTCCCGGCCGAGGAGGTCCTCGACCAGCGTCAGGACCATCCCGATGATCGTGTCGCGTACCTCGTCGGCCACGGGCAGGGTCGCCTCGTCCAACCGGGACGCGGCAGCACCGAGCGCTGCGGTGGCGGATGCGACCCGCCGTTCCCACCGTGCCTGGACGTCGGCCAGGCGCGCGGCGGCCTCCCGCTCGGTCCGGGCGACGACGGCGTCCGCGGCTGCTATGCCCTCGGTGTGGCCGGCGGCGAAGCCTTCCGCGTGGGCGTGCTGACGCAGCCGGTCCAGCTCCTCGGCGTAGACGTCGCCGAGCCGGAAGGAGGCGCCGCCTCCGATGACCGGCAGGTCGGCGGCGCGACGGATGGTCGACCGACGCTCCTCGACCTGCGGGTGCTCCTCCCGCGGTTGTGCCTGCTGCTGGGGAATCCGGTGCTGGACGGGACCCTGCTCGCGATAGGGCGTGGCCCGCTCTGCTCCGCTGCCCCGCAGCAGCACTCCCTCACGCAACGAACTCATCGTCCTGACCGCGGGTCAGCGTGAGCACACCGGACTCCTCGAGCGTGCGGATGACGGTGACGACCTTCGCCTGCGCCTCCTCGACGGTGCGGGTGCGCACCGGGCCGAGCAGCTCGATCTCCTCGTTGAGGTTCTCGGCGGCGCGCTCGGAGAGGTTCCGGACCACCTTGTCGCGGACGTCGGGCCGGACGCCCTTGAGCGCGGTCGCCAGGTCGTTGGCCTCGACCTCGCGCAGCACCTGCTGCAGGGACCGGTCGTCGATCGTGACGATGTCCTCGAAGACGAACATCTGCGAGCGGACCTGCTCGGCCAGCTCCGGGTCGGTGTTGTCCAGCCACTCGAGGATGGAGCGCTCGGTGGGCCGCGGCGACCGGTTGATGATCTCGACGAGGGTCTCGACGCCGCCGACGGTGGTCATGTCCTGGTGTGCCAACAGTGAGCCCATCCGGCGGCCCAGCTCCTCCTCGACCAGCCGGACCATCTCCGGGGAGGTGCGGTCCATCGTGGCGATGCGGTGGGCGACCTCGGCCTGCTGTTCCGGCGCGAAACCGGAGAGGACCTCGGCCGACTGCGCGGCGGTGAGGTGGGCGAGCACCAGCGCGATGATCTGCGCGTGCTCATCCTTGAGGAAGGTGACGAGCTGACGGACGTCGGCATTGCGCAGCGAGGCGAACGGCACCTCGGTGTACACGACGTTGAGCCGGGACAGGATGCCCTCGGCCTTGTCCTCGCCCAGGCCGGCGGCCAGGATCTCGCGGGCGAAGTCGACGCCGCCGCGCCCGATGAAGTGCTGGGCGGTCATCAGGCCGTGGAACTCGTTCATGACGCCGTCGACGTCCTCGGACTCGACCGAGCCCAGCCGCATCAGTTCACGGGTGAGGGACTCGACCTCGCGGGGCCGGAGCTTGGACAGCAGGACGCCGGCCTCCTCCTTGCTCATCTGGGCGAGGAACACCGCGGCCTTCCGCAGACCGGGGAGCTCCGGGCGCGGGGGAGCCGGCGGGACGGCGGGCAGGTTGGGCGTCCCGCCCATCCCGAGCAGCGCCTCGACACCGGCGATACTCATGCCTTGGTCTCGCTCAACCAGCCGCGGAGCATTGCCGCGACCTCGTCGGGACGCTCGCTGACCATGGTGGAGATCTCTCCTCGTACCTTCTGCCTCTCGGCGGCCTCGAGTTCCATGGCGCGGGTGTCGGGCTTGGGCTCGTCGCGGGTGCTGGAGATCCGCAGCCGGTCGAGCTCATCGAGCATGTCGTCGGTGAGCTCGAGGGGCTCGTACTCCTCCTCGATCTCCTCCCGGCGCCGCGAGCGCAGCCAGACCAGGAGAACGACGAGTGCGATGCCGGCCGCGATGCCGCCGGTGCGGATCATCGACCACATCTGCGCGCTGGCATCGGCCGCGCGTGCCGCCGCCAGGTCCGCTGCGGCCTGTTTGGCGGCCGTGGTGTCGAACGGCATGGTGGCGACCGAGATGGCGTCGCCGCGTGCCGCGTCCAGGCCGACGGAGTTGCCCACCAGGTCGCGGATCTGCTGCTGGTTGAGACTGCGGGCCACGGCGTCGTCCATCACCACCGAGACAGTGAGCCGTTTCAGGGCTCCCGGTGGTGCCTCGAGCGTCGTCGTCGTCTTGTCCACGGCGTTGTTGTCGGTCGTCTGCGATTTGTTGTACGTGGATCCGGCCGCGCCGCCGGCAACGGCCGCCGCATTGGGCATGTTCTCCGGGCCGAGGACACCGCCGACGGGCGTGCCGCTACCGGTGTAGGACTCTTTCGTCGAACTGGACGAGAGCGGCGGTGTGCCGTTGGTGTACGTGTAGGTCTCCGAGGTCGACTGCTTCGAGGACAGATCCACGTCGGCGCGAACGGACACCGCGGCGTGGTTCGGGCCGACCACGCGGTCGAGGATCTGCTGCGCGTTGGCGGCCAGGCGGGCCTCGTACTCCTGCTCCACCTGGGACCGGGCGTCACCGGCCGCCGCATTGATGCCGGTCCCGGCGGTCGACAGCACCTGTCCGGTCGAGTCGGCGACCGTGACCTGGTCGGGGTTCATGCCCTGGATGCTGGAGGAGACCAGGTTGGTGACCGCCTGGATCTGCTCGCCGGACAGCGTCGTTCCCGGTGCCAGGTCCAGCAGCACCGACGCCGTGGGCTTGGCCTGTTCGGTCACGAACACCTGGTCCTTGGGGAGGGCGACGTGGACCACCGCCGCGCGGACGCCCGCGAGAGCCTCGAGGGTCTTGGAGAGCTCGCCCTCCAGGGCCCGCTGGTAGGTGACCTGCTGCTGGAACTCGCTGGTCGTGATGCCCTGCTTGTCGAGCAGCGCGTACCCGGTGTCCTGGCCGGCCGGCAGCCCCTTGCCGCTCATGGTGAGGCGCAGGTTGTAGACCTGGTCCTGCGCGACCATGATCGTCTGCCCGCCGTCGGTGAGCGAGTAGGCGACACCGGCGGCATTCAGTTCGTCGACGATCGCCGAGGCGTCCGTCGAGGCGAGGTTGGAGAACAGTGGGGCCTGGGTCGGGGTGGTGATCCAGCGGAAGAAGAAGAACCCGCCGAGAAGCAGCCCGACGAGCAGAAGACCGATGACGACCTTCTGTCCCAAGCTGATCGTTGAGAACGTGGAGCGGGCGCGCTCCAGCGTCCCGGCGAGTGCCGACTTCATCAGACGGGCATCCTCATGATCTCGTTGAACGCCTCAACGGCCTTGTTCTTGATGGTCACGACCATCTCGGTCGCCAGCGACGCTTCGTTGCTCGCGATCATGTAGTCGTGGACGTCCTTCAGGTTGCCGGTGGCGGCCTGCGTCGCCAGGGTGTCCGCGGTCTTCTGCGTGCCCTGGAGCTGGTCGATCGACGAGGCCAGGACGGCGGCGAAGCCGTCGGAGTTCTGCGCCTGCGGCACCCCCGTCGTCGCGCCGGCCACGCCGGAGACGGCGCCGACGCCGACCGGCATGATGCCGCCGAGTGGGAACGTCATGATCAGCCCTTTCCGAGCCGCAGAGCGGCCTGGTACGCGTTGGTGGCCCGCTCGACGACGGCGAGGTTCGCCTGGTAGCCGCGCTGGGCCATCATCAGCTGGACCATCTGGTCACCCATGTCGATGTCGGGATAGCGGACGTAGCCCTCCGCGTTGGCGAGTGGGTGGTCGGGCTCGTAGACGATGCGGCCCTGGGGGTCCCCGCCGAACGCCACCCCGGCCACGCGTGCGCCACCGGTTCCGGAGCCGTAGTCGACGGCCTGGGCGACGACCAGCCGCTCGCGGAACGGCGCGTCGTTGTAGGGGTTGACCGTGTTGAGGTTGGACATGTTGTCCGAGACTGCGTCCATCCACTTCCGGTTCACCATGAGACCGGAAGCCGAGATGCCGAGGGTGTCGAAGACGCTCACAGCACTGCCTCGCTGGCGCTCGGCAGCCGCATTCGCGTAGCGGCCGCGTTCATCGATTCGCTCGCAAGCTCGCTCATCCTCACTGCGTCCTGAGGGAGCTGCGCAGGACGTTGTACTTGCCGTCCAGTGCGTTGAGGGCGAGCTGGTAGCGCAGGCCGGTCTCGGTGGCGATGACCGTCTCCTGGTCCAGGTTGACGTTGTTGCCGTTGGTGTTCGTCGGCTCGAGCGAGCGCGCGGTCGTGCCGCCGTTGACCGAGGGCGCTTCGCCGTTGCGGAGCGCCCCACGCAGCGAGGACTCGAAGTCCACGCGGCCGGCGAGGAAGCCGGGGGTCTGGATGTTGGCGATGTTGTCGGCAGTGACCCGCTGGCGCTGCGCCAGCCCGGAGAGGGCGGCGTGCAGCGCGGTCGAGGTGGCGTCGCCGATCATGGAACGGGTCGCCGACGGATGCAGCAGAACACGATCGACCTCCGGGTATGCGGGAGGCACTCGCGAGCGAGTGCGGGGTCCGCCGATCCGTGGCGATGTGGTGCTGTCCGTGCTCTCCCCTCATCGGCACCCGGCCGTTGGGGCCTGACCCTTCGCCCCCCACACGAGGGACGTCCGGGTCGCACGGGTTCACCGTGACGGATGTGACCGGCGGTGACCTGGCCGTGGCCTGCGCCGACCGGGACGCCTGAGTTGGCACCATTCGTGGCCCGACGCGTCGTCCGGGTGGAGCTTTCGTCAGAACACACGAACGCCCCGCCGCCGGCGGTGCCGGGGGCAGGGGGAGTGGTGCGGCCGGCGGGGGAAGCCGCGAGCGGGTCCTAGAGCGCGCGGTCGATGAAGGCGGCGACCGGGCGGGCGGGGGCGTAGGACATCCGCGCCGCCAGGTCGCGCTGCTTCTGCGACTGGGTGATCCGTTCGATCAGCGCTTCGGCGACGGCCAGCTGGTGCTGGAGCAGGCGGGCGGCACGCTCCCGCAGATCGGCGGGGATCGGGCCCAGGCTCGAGGGAGGCACCCAGTCGTCGGCGCGGCGTCCCCAGGCGGCGATCTCCTCGGCCCGGCCCTGCCTCATCGTCTCCTCGGCGGCGAGGACCTCGCCCTCGAGGTGGTCCAGCACGACCGTCCAGTTGATCGGTGGCGGCTGCTGTCCGGCCGTCATGCTGAACTGCCGGCCAGTGAGGCGGCGGCCTGTCGCCACGCGTCCCGCAGCGGCTCCACCACCTGCCGGCAGGCGGAGATTCGGTTGGTGTCCATCTTGGTGTTGGCGTGCATCAGCTCGGTGATCAGCCAGTTGTACAGAGCAGCCAGCCGCGGGCCGCCTTCCCACGCGTCGACGTGCAGGCTCGACAGCAGTTCCAGCACGATCTCCTGGGCGTGGAGAAGCTGCTCGCTCGCCGCCTCGCGCGAGCCGGCGGCGACGGCCTTCTGCGCCCGCTCGAGGTCGAGGGCGAGCCGGTCGTAGAGCATCACCAGCAGCTGCTGTGGCGAGGCGGTGGCGACCGTGTCGCCCAGGTAGCGGGCGCGGAGCGAAGCGGCACTCATGGGGGAGGTTCTCCAGTATTCGGCGCGTCAGCGGGTCAGGACTATTTCGAGGCGGACCAGCTCGGCAGCGAGCCGATCTGCGACGTCAACCAGGAGGACTGGTTCTGGAGCGTGCCGAGTGCGGTCTCCATCGCCGTGAACTGACGCGTGAGCGTGTCCTTCCGCATGGCCAGGCGCGTGTCCCAGTCGTCGATCCGGCTCTGCAGGTCCTTGGCCTGGGTGTCGCTGCTGGTGGCCAGCAGCGTGATCGTTCCCGTGGTCGTGTCGGTGGCCCCGAGAGCCAGGGCCTTCAGCGTCGCTGCGAGGCCGGTCACCGCCGGGTTGTCGTCTGCGGTGCCGCTCACCAGGTCGGCGCCGTTGTCGGCGGGTGCGCCGACGAAGAGCTTGCGGACCAGGGCGGCGTCGGAGCCGAGCTTCGCGGTGAACTTGTCTGCGTCGAATTTGAGGGTGCCGTCCTTGTTCAGCTCCAGTCCGGCGACCGCGGTCGACGTGCCGCCGATGGCGCTCGCCACCGTGGAGAGGACCTGGTCGGCGAGCCTCCGCAGCGTGGTGTCGCCCTTCAGCGCCGCGGCGCTGCTCGATGCGTCGGTGTAGGAAGAGATCGTCGAGAGCAGCCCGTTGGCCGCGTCGACGAGGGACTTCACCTTGGCGGTCACGGCCGCCGGGTCGCTCGTCACGGAGACGGTGACCGACGCGGCCGGCCCGGTCACGGACAGGGAGGTGTCGCCCAGCAGGCCGGTGAACGTGTTGGTCGCCGAGGTGACGGGGTACTTGCCGGGGCCGGTGCCGACGGTGAGCTGGGCGTCGTCGCCCTGCATGGCGACCTTGAAGGTGCCCGCGACGCCGACGTCGAAGCTGGCCGCGGCGGCGCCCGGCTTGTTGGCGGTGACCGAGAGCCGGTAGACCCCCGGCGAGACCTGCATCGGGGTGGCCGTCAGTCCCAGGGTGGACTTGGCGTTGATTGCAGCGGCGGCCTCGGCCAGCGTCGCGGTGCCATTGGCGTCGGTGTCCAGCGACAGGGTGGTCGTGACGCCGCCGACGGTCACGTCGAGGGTGTTCGCACCGTAGGCGAGGTCGGCGGGCGTCTGGGTGCCGGTCGCCGTCCACGTCTGGTTGCTGATGATCGAGTGGGTCGTGGCGATGCGGTCGACGCTGAACGTCAGGGCACCGGGCGTCGCCGCGGTGCCCGCGCTGGCCGTGACGGCGGTGGAGGAGCTCAGCGCCGTGGCGGCGGTCCATGTCGTGGAGCTCTGCACGGCCTCGGCCGCAGCGCGGAGGGCGTCGAAGCGGGTGTTGACGGCACGGTAGGCGGTGGCCTTCGACTGCGTGCTGGAGAGCTGGTTCTTCAGCAGCGTCTGCGGGTTCGCCTCCACCTGCATGAGCTGGGTGATGAGCGAGCCGGTGTCCATCCCTGAGATGAGGCCCGTGCTCAGGCTCATGCCTGCCATGTCGTGTCCTCCGGTCTCGGGGTGGCGCTCGGTGACGGTGTGGCACGCAGTGAGGGGGGAGGCGGAGAGCCTCCCCCCTCACTGTGCAGTGCGAGGTGCTACTTCTCAGATCAGCCCAGGAGCTTGAGGATGCCCTGCGGCGCCTGGTTGGCCTGGGCCAGCATGGCGGTGCCGGCCTGGGTCAGGATCTGCGTGCGGGTGAAGTTGGTCATTTCCTGGGCCATGTCGGTGTCGCGGATGCGGCTCTCCGACGCGGTCAGGTTCTCCACCGACACGTTGAGGTTGTTGATGGTGTGCTCGAACCGGTTCTGCAGCGCACCCAGCTTGGCGCGAGCCGTCGAGACGGCCGAGATCTGGGTGTCGATCCGGTCGATCGAGGCCTGCGCCGTGGTGGAGGAAGTGAAGTCCAGCCCCGTGGTCGCCGCAGCGGCCGCGCTGACGCCCGTTCCGGTACCGGCGGAGGCGTTGGTGCCGGCGGTGTTGCCGCCGACGACCGTGCCGCCGGACTTCGCCGTGACGACCAGCTTGTTGCTGGCGTCGACCGAGGCGCTCAGGTCGGCCGCGAAGGCGGTGTCGGCGTTGAGCTTGTCGGCCAGCTGCTGGACCGTGTTGATGCTGTTAGCAGCGCCCACGCTGGCGGTGGTGATGGTCTTGTTGACCGTGGCACCGCTGATCGTGGTCTGGGTGGTGAAGGTCATGGCACCCGTCACCGCGGTCGGGGTGATCACCGCGAACGTGGCCCCGCTGGAGGCCAGCCCCAGCGACGTGGCCATCGACTTGACGTTGGCCCCGGTCAGGTCGACCGCGATCTGGCTGTTGGCATCGCCGTCAGCGCCCACCTGGAAGTTCAGGGTGGGGGTCGAACCGTCGAGCAGGTTCTTCCCGTTGAAGTTGGTCGACTTGCCGATCCGGTCCAGCTCGCTGACCAGGCTGTCGGCCTCGGTCTTGATGTTGGCACGCGCATCGGTGTTGTTCGAGTCGTTACCGGCCTGGACCGCCAGGTCACGCAGACGCTGCAGGATCGAGTGGACCTCGGTCAGCGCGCCTTCCGTCGTCTGCACGACGGAGATGCCGTCCTGGGTGTTGCGGACGGCGACCTTCAGGCCACCGATCTGCGAACGGAGGCCCTCGGAGATGGCCAGGCCCGCAGCGTCATCGGCGGCGCGGTTGATGCGGAAGCCGGAGGAGAGCCGCTCCAGCGACTTGCTCATCTGGCTGTCGGTGACCGACAGGTTGCGGTACGAGTTCATCGCCGCGATGTTGTTGTTGACTGACAGACCCATGGGAGTCCTCCTTGGACGAGGCTGGGGAGCCGTCCCA
>JAOPWM010000206.1 GCA_025965695.1 Blastococcus sp. | reverse complement strand
CCGCCGACATCGACGCCGAGATCCGGGCGCTGATCGAGGCCGCGCACGACGAGGCCTGGGAGATCCTGGTCGAGTACCGGCCCGTCCTCGACCAGCTCGTGCTGGAGCTGATGGAGAAGGAGACGCTGTCGAAGGACGACATGGCACGCATCTGCGCGCCGGTCATCAAGCGGCCCTCCCTCGCCCCCTACAACGGCTTCGGCAAGCGGACGCCGTCCGACCAGCCCCCCGTGCAGACCCCGTCCGAGCGGGCCGCCCAGAACGGTGGTTCGGTCAACGGCCACCCGGCGGGCGACAGCTCGCCGGTCGGTGACGTGGGAGCCCCGGCTCCGCGATGAGTGAGGACCCTGCCGGGCCCTCATACCCGGTGCGGCCCGGGCCGCGGAAGATCGACGAGGCGCGCGCCGCGGCGGCGGTGCGTGAGCTGCTGCTCGCAGTCGGTGAGGACCCCGACCGGCCAGGCCTGGTGGACACCCCGGGCCGGGTCGCCCGCGCCTACGCGGAGACCTTCGCGGGGCTCGGACAGGACCCCTACGACGTGCTCGCCACGACGTTCGACGAGAACCACGACGAGCTGGTGCTGGTCAAGGACATCCCGATGTACTCGACCTGCGAGCACCACCTGGTGCCCTTCCACGGGGCCGCACACATCGGCTACATCCCCGGCGAGGACGGCCGGGTCACCGGGTTGTCGAAGCTGGCCCGGCTCGTGGACGTCTACGCCCGGCGGCCGCAGGTCCAGGAGCGGATGACCAGCCAGATCGCCGACGCGCTGAACGACGTGCTCAAGCCGCGCGGCGTGCTGGTGATCATCGAGGCCGAGCACCTGTGCATGGCGATGCGCGGCATCCGCAAGGCCGGTGCGACCACGGTGACCTCCGCGGTACGCGGGATCTTCCGGGACAACCCGGCGACCCGGAGCGAGGCGATGAGCCTCGTGCACGGGCGATGACCGCCTCGCCCCTCACCCGCTCTCTGCCTCGCCCCGGGCGCTGCGTGGTCATGGGCGTCCTCAACGTCACCCCGGACTCCTTCTCCGACGGCGGCTGCTTCGCCGACACACCCTCCGCCGTCGCCCACGGCCTGCGGATGCACGCCGCGGGGGCCGACTACGTGGACGTCGGCGGAGAGTCGACCCGTCCCGGGGCCGACCGGGTCGACGCCGAGGAGGAGTGCCGCCGGGTCCTTCCGGTGATCCGGGAGCTCAGCGCCGCCGGAGTGCGCACCAGTGTGGACACCACCCGGGCAGAGGTGGCCGAGGCCGCGATCGCGGCCGGCGCCACCCTGGTCAACGACGTCAGCGGCGGGCTCGCCGACGACGGCATGGCCAGGCTGGTCGCGGAGACCGGCGTCCCGTGGGTGCTCATGCACTGGCGCGGGCACAGCCGGGAGATGTATGCGGCCGCGCGCTACGGCGACGTCGTCACCGAGGTGTGTGCCGAGCTCACCGCCCGGGTCGAGGACGTCGTGGCGGCCGGCGTCGCCCCTGAGCAGCTCGTCATCGACCCCGGACTCGGCTTCGCCAAGCGGGCCGAGCACAACTGGGCCCTGCTGGCGCGGCTGGACCGGCTGGTCGGACTGGGGCTGCCGGTGCTCGTCGGCGCCTCCCGCAAGACCTTCCTCGGCCGGTTGCTGGCCGACGCCGAACGGAACGTCCGGCCGGCCGAGCGCCGGGACGACGCGACGCTGGCCGTGACCGTGCTGGCCGCGGAGGCCGGCGCGTGGGGGGTGCGCGTGCACGACGCGGGCGCCTCGGTGGACGCCGTCCACACCGTGGAGGCCGTGCGCGCCGCCCGGAGCGCCCTCCGTGGCTGATCGGCTGCCCGCCCACCCGACCCCCGACCGCATCGCGCTGCGCGGGGTTCGCGCCCACGCCCACCACGGCGTCTACGCCTTCGAGCGGGAGCGCGGCCAGATGTTCGGCGTCGACGCCGTCCTGGAGGTCGACACGGTCGCGGCCGCGGCAGGCGACGACCTCGAGAAGACCGTCAACTACGCAGAGCTCGCCCAGAAGCTCTACGCCGTCCTCACCGGGGAGCCGGTCAACCTGCTGGAGACCCTGGCCCAGCGCCTCGCCGACGTCTGCCTGGCCGACCCGCTGGTCGACGCCGTCGAGATCACCGTGCACAAACCGGAGGCCGAGCTCGGGGTGCCGTTCGACGACGTCACGGTCTCCATCCGCCGGGAACGGGCATGACCCGCGCGGTGCTCTCGCTGGGCGCCAACCTCGGTGACCGGGCCGGGGCACTGCGCACCGCGCTGACCGCGCTGAAGGCCGACGGACTCATCGCCCGCTCCACCCTCTACGAGACGCCGCCGTGGGGGCCGGTCGAGCAGCCGCCGTACCTGAACGCGATCGCTGTCGTCCGTGGCCCGCGGGACGCCGCAGGGTGGCTGGCCCGGGCGCAGGAGCTGGAGCAGGAGGCCGGGCGCACCCGGGAGGTGCGGTTCGGCCCCCGGACCCTGGACGTCGACGTCATCACCGTGACCGAGGACGACGGGACGCCGGTGCGCTCCGACGACCCGGTGCTGACCCTGCCCCACCCGCGGGCACACGAGCGGGCCTTCGTGCTCGTGCCGTGGCTGACCCTGGACCCCACGGCCGTCCTGCCCGGTCACGGGAGCGTCGGCGATCTGGTCCGTGCCCTCCCGGCCGGCGACGTGGACGCCGTCGTGCGCTGGGACCACCTGCATTGAGCGCCGCATGACGCCGGTACGCCGCCGCGACCTCGCCGTCCTGGCCCTCGGCCTCGCCGTCGCGTCCTGGTTGCTGGTGCGCACCTGGTACGGCGAGCTCCCGCCGCTGCACTGGTGGCTCCCGATCCCGCTGGCTGTGCTCGCCGTCGCGGAGGCCCTCGGTGCCCGGACCCTGCGGACCCGCCTCGCCGACCTGCGGGAGGCCCGGGGCGCCCACGCCCACCCCGGGGCGGCGCCGCCGGCCCGGCCCGTACGGCCGGTGGAGCCGATGCTGGTCGCCCGGCTGGCGGTGCTCGCCCAGGCCAGCGCCTACGTCGGCGCGGTCTTCGCCGGTATCTGGGTGGGGGTGCTCGCCCACGTCGGCCCGGCGGTGCGGCGGCTCCAGGCCGCCGGTTCGGACACCGTCACCGCGTCGGTGGGCATCCTCTGCGCCGCCGCCCTGGTGGCTGCCGCGCTGTGGCTGGAGTCGGTCTGCAGAGTCCCGCCGGAGGAGGACGGTCCGAACGAGGGAGTCAGCGCGTAGTCGTCTTGTCGGTCGTCTTGTCGGCCTGCCGGCCGACACCGTTGCGAGGGGCCGTTCCCCCGTGCGATGAGCCCTCGCCGTCACGACTCGGCGGACCCTTCGGGCCCGCACGCGCCGGGACCCGCTGCGCGGAGTTCCCTCTGCCCGCTTCGGGGAGCCTCCGGCCCCCGCTCGGCGGACAGGTCACACAGATCCGGCCGTCTCGGGGACGGTTCCTTCCACCGAGCGGCGCAGGGCGGCGTGGAGCGAGTCCGGGGTGAGGACGCCGAGGAACCGGTTGCCGTCGAGAACCGCGACCCAGCCCGCCTCCTCCTGCAGCATCACGGCCATCGCCGTCTTCAGGGATGCGTCCACCGGCACCCAGGCCTCCATGCGGCGGGCGGCGGAGCCGACCGTGCCGGAACCGTGGGCACGATCCGCCGACAGCCACCCGTGCAGGTTCTCGGCGTCGTCGAGGACGACGGCCCAGCGGGCGCCCGACCGCTCCATGGCGGCCCGAGCATCGGCGACACCGTCGCCGACGTGCACCACGGGCGGGCGCTCCAGGTCTGCCGCGTCGATGCCGGTCACTGCCAGCCGCTTGAGCCCGCGGTCGGCGCCCACGAAGTCCGCCACGAAGGCATTGGCGGGACGGCCCAGCAGGTCGGCCGGGGTGGCGAACTGCTCCACGTGGCCGCCCTGGCTCATCACCGCGATCCGGTCGCCGATCCGCACGGCCTCTTCGATGTCGTGGGTGACGAACACGATCGTCTTGCGCACGGCCTCCTGCAGCCGCAGGAACTCCGACTGCAGGCGCTCACGGACGACGGGGTCGACGGCGGAGAACGGCTCGTCCATGAGCAGCACCGCCGGGTCCGCGGCGAGCGCCCGGGCGACGCCGGCCCGTTGGCGCTGACCGCCGGAGAGCTGCGCCGGATAGCGGTCCCCGTGCGCGGCCGGGTCGAGGCCGACGGTCTCCAGGAGCTCGTCGACCCGGCTCCGGATCCGCTTCTTGTCCCAGCCGAGCAGCCGAGGCACGGTGCCGACATTGCTGCGCACCGTCTGGTGCGGGAACAGCCCGATGCTCTGGATGACGTAGCCGATCCGGCGGCGCAACTGGTCGGGATCGACGCGGGTGACGTCCTCGCCGTCGAGCAGGATCCGCCCGGTGGACGGCTCGATCAGCCGGTTGATCATCTTCATCGTCGTCGTCTTGCCGCACCCGGACGGGCCGACCAGCACGGTGAGCTCCCCGGCCGTGAACGTGAGGTCGAGCTCGGCGACGCCGACGGTCCCGTCGGGATAGACCTTGCTGACGCCCTCCAGACGGATCTCGGCGGCGGCGCCGGTTCCGGCTGGTGCGCTCGCTGATCCGGTCGACTGCGCAGTAGCGTCCACGGGGTGGCCCTCCTGGGAAGCGCCCGGTGAGCGCGGGTTCGAGTCCTTCCGGCGGTGTGACGGTCGCGGTGGATGCGGCGCCGAATCCCTGGTTCGACCCTTCCTACGTGATCGACAACTGGGACACCATTCTGCGGTACCTCGGTGAGCATGTGCGGCTCACCGTCGTCGCCGTCGTCCTCGGTGCGGCGATCGCGCTCCCGCTGGCGTTGCTGGCCCGGCGCAGCCGGTACCTGGCCGGGCCGGTCCTGGGCCTGTCCACGGTGATCTACACGATCCCGTCGCTGGCCATGTTCGCCTTCATCTTCCCGTTCACCGGGCTGTCGTCGGCCACGGTGCTCATCGGCCTGGTGGCGTACTCGCTGGTCATCCTGGTGCGGAACTTCCTCGCCGGGCTCCAGGGGGTCCCCGCGGACGTCCGTGAGGCCGGCCAGGCGATGGGCTACGGACAGCTGCGGCTGTTCTGGCAGATCGACCTGCCGCTGGCGCTGCCGGCGTTCATGGCCGGGCTGCGGATCGCGACGGTCTCCACCGTCGCGCTCACGACGGTCGGTGTGCTCGTCGGGCACGGCGGTCTCGGACAGCTGATCACCGGCGGCTTCAACGCCAACTTCTACCGGGCCGAGATCGTCACCGGCTCGGTCGGCTGCGTGCTCCTGGCGCTCGTGGCCGATGTACTACTGGCGGGCGTGGAGCGGCTGCTCACGCCCTGGGCGCGGCTGGCTCGGGTATGAACGGCTTCGGGGACGCGGTGGTCTACCTCAACGACCCGTTCAACTGGACCCGCCGCGGCGGCATCCTCCAGTTGCTGGGCGAACACCTCGCCGTCTCCGCCGTCGCCGTGCTGGCCGCGCTGGTGCTGGCCTTCCCCGTCGGCGTGGCGCTGGGCAGCGCCGGGCGTGGGGGCGGCGGCATCGTCGTCCTGTCCAATGTGAGCCGGGCGATGCCGACGCTGGCGCTGCTGACCCTGTTCGCGGTCAGCCCGATCGGTTTCGGCAACCGGGCCACGACGATCGCGCTGGCGGTCTTCGCGTTCCCGCCGATCCTGACCAACACGTTCGTCGGCTTCCGGGGCGTCGACGCCGACGTCCGGGAGGCTGCCCGCGCGATGGGCCTGAGCGGGGGCCAGGTCATCCGCCGGGTCGACCTGCCGCTCGCACTGCCGCTGGTCATGACCGGTGTGCGGACAGCGGCCGTGCAGGTGGTCGCGACGGCAGGGCTCGCCGCGCTGGTCGGCGGGGGAGGCCTCGGCCGGATCGTGAACCTGGGCTTCGGCCAACAGAACTACGGCCTGATCATCGCCGGGGCCATCCTCATCGCCGCGCTGGCCCTGCTCACCGAGCTGGCGCTCGTCCTGCTCTCCTGGGCGGTCACGCCGGGCCCCCGGCGGTTCCCGTTCCTGCAGGCCCGTGCCCGTGCGGGCACTGCGCAGCCGGAGCCGGCCGCAGCCGGGATGCCGCTGTGACCGCGAGGCGCCGGTAACGAAAGAGCAACGGCGGTCCCCTGGATTGCATTGCGTGCAACGGAGGGGTTCGATCGACGCGCGGGAATCCTCTCGCCAGACACGCGTGGCGGCCGACGGCCGCACGGGACACAGAAGGCGGGCTCCATGCGCGCGCGAATCCGGTTCATCGCCCCCCTCGCTGTCGCGGTCGCACTGACCGCGGCGTGTGGGAACTCGGGCTCCTCCGGCACCGGGGGTGGCAGCGGCAGCAGCGGCAACGCGTCCGGCGACACCTGCGCGCCGGTTGCCGGCGACAAGCTCGTCGTCCTCGAGGACGACAAGCACCTGCAGAACGCCGACAACGTCATCCCGGCCGTCAACGCCCAGACCGCGCAGAGCCAGCCGGCCTTGCTGCCCGCGCTGAACGCCGTGTCGGCGGCGCTCACGACCAAGGACCTCGTCGACATGAACGCGGCTGTCGACGTCAACCGCAAGAGCGCCGGGGACGTCGCCGCCGCGTGGGTCGCGGACCACGGCGTCACCGACGGGCTGCAGAAGGGCAGCGGCCCGATCGCCGTCGGCGCAGGGGGGTTCACCGAGTCGAAGGTGCTCGCCAGCGTCTACGCCGCGGTGCTGAAGGCCGCGGGCTTCGACGCCTCGGTGCGGGAGGTCGGCAGCCGCGAGCTCTATCTGGCCGCGCTCAAGGCCGGCACGGAGATCCAGGCGTTCCCGGAGTACCTGGCCACGGTGACCGAGTTCCTGGAGGGCAACGACGCCACCCAGGTCGCCAGCGGCGACGTCGACAAGACCCTCGCCGCGCTGAAGCCGCTGGCGCAGACGGCCGGGCTGGCCTTCGGCCAGCCCTCCGACGCCGTCGACCAGAACGCCTTCGCCGTCACCACGGCGTTCGCCCAGCAGGTGGGCGTCAAGACGCTCTCGGAGCTGGCCGCCGCCTGCGGTGACGGGTCGCTGATCCTCGGTGGACCGGCCGAGTGCCCGACCCGTCCGTTCTGCCAGCCGGGCCTCGAGCAGACCTACGGCCTGAAGTTCGCCGGCTTCCAGGAGTACGGCGACACCGGCGGCCCGCTGACCAAGGCCGCGATCCAGAAGGGCGAGGTCTCGATGGGGCTGGTCTTCAGCTCCGACGGCGCCCTGGCCCAGGGCTGATCCGCGGGGGGCGCCCGGCCGCACCCGCGGCCGGGCGCCCCCCGCTCAGTGCCAGCCGCCGGGCGGGAGCTGCTCGCCCGCCTCGACCACGGCGGGAATGCGGTTCCCCTCGGGGGCCAGCGGACACGACCAGCGCGGGTCGTAGGTACACGACGGGTGATACGCGAAGTTCAGGTCGACGACGAGCCGGTCGCTGTCGCCGCCCAGGTCCGCGCCCTTGACGGTGTCGAGGACGTAGCGGCCGCCGCCGTACGTTCTCGAGCCGGCGCTGCCGTCGCGCAGCGGGAGGAAGACGCCCCCGCCGTACCCGCCGAGCCACCACACGTCCAGCGGACCCAGGGCGCCCAGCCTGACGGTGCCGATCCGGTCGAGCGGGACGACGCCGTCGTCGGCTGTCGGCAGCTCCAGTCGCTGCGCCGGTGCGGACTCCAGCAGGGCCTCGAAGCGCAGCGCCGGGTCGTACGGGGCGAACGGCAGGCCGCGGAAGGCCGGCCGGGCCGCAGGGTCGAGCGGCGAGTCCGGATGGGTGGCGAACAGTTCGTCGCGGCCGTCCCGCCAGGTACGCCAGCCGGACTCCGGGTCGGTCGCGGCCCGGGCGGTGGCGTAGAGGGACCCCACCCGGCGGCGCCAGTCGAGCAGCGTCAGCGTCATGCGGGCCACTCTGGCAGCCGTCGGGTCACGACGCGGCGGAGACTCGGTGATCGCCCGTGCACGGAGAGCTTCCGCCGCTACGCTGGCTGTCATGCCCCGCCGCGAGGACGACGACGTCGCCCAACGGCCCGGCGCTCCCAGCCCGCGGACGCTCACCCTCGCCGGCGGGTTCGCCCTCGCCGGCGTGGCCACGCTCGCGGTCTTCCTGACCGACAATCCGCAGTACCTCCGGGTCGCCGTCGTGGCGGTGGCCTGGGCGTTCGTGCTGGCTGCCTTCGCCGCCGGCCGACGCGGCACCGACCGGGTGGCCGCGGCGGCCCGCGAGCTGGAGCTGCGCCGGGCCTACGAACTCGAGCTCGAGCGCGAGGTCGCCGCCCGGCACGAGTACGAGCTGGAGCTGGAGAACGAGCTGCGTCGCGAGACCGAGGACTCGATGCGCTACGAGCTCGACGCGCTGCGTGGGGACATCGCCGCACTGTCAGGCCTGCGCGACGAGGTCGCCCGGGTCTCGGAGCTCCGGGGCGACATCGCGGCGTTGACCTCCCTCCGGGACGAGGTGGCGCGGGTGGCCGCGCTGCGCGACGACGTCGCGGCGCTGAACTCGCTGCGCCAGGAGCTCGGCCAGCTCGCCGAACTGCGGGCCGACATGGGCCGGCTCCGGGTCGAGCTCACCGAGCAGCTGTCCAGCGAGATGCTGGTCGAGCGGATCGTCATGCGGACGCAGGCCAGCCGGATGCCGGCCGATCAGGGCCGGCTCGACGGCGCGGGGCGCACCCTGGACGGAGCGGCCGGCTGGGCCGACGACGTCCCGCCCCGGGAGCTGACCGGGGGATGGCCGGCCGTGCGCCTCGACGAGCCGCGGGAGACCCAGCAGTTCGAGCAGGTGCGCGTCGAGCACACCGGGCCGCGCCCGCTGGTCCCGGTCCCGCCGTCGGCAGGCTCCTGGCGCGGCGCCGACCGGGAGCTTCCGGCGCCGGAATCGCGACCGTGGGACGCCCCTCTTCCCGCCCCGTCGTGGGAGACGCCGGCCACCAGTTCCTGGCCGGTCTCCCCCCCGGCGGTGCCGCCCACGTCGACGTTCCCCGCTGCCGCGCCGCCGCCGGCCTTCACCTCGTCGACGGTCCCCGACGAGCCCGGCCCCGTGCCGCACCTCTGGAGCTCGATCGCCCGGCACGAGCAGGGTGAGCGCGCCTCCCGCCACGCCGCGAACGAGCCTGCCGCGCCGCCGTCCACGTCAGCCTTCCCGATGTCGCCGCCGCCCCGGGCCGCCGCGCGCCCGCTGCTGGACCCG
>JAOPWM010000204.1 GCA_025965695.1 Blastococcus sp. | reverse complement strand
GCATCCGCGCCGCCCGCCGACTGGTCGAGGAGCACGGCGTGCGCGGCTTCAAGTTCCACCCGAGCATCCAGGCGTTCGAGCCCAACGACCGGCGGCACTACCCGCTGTGGGCGGAGCTGGAGAGCCTGGGCGTCCCGGCGCTGTTCCACACCGGTCAGACCGGCATCGGCTCGGGCCTGCCGGGCGGGCGCGGCATCAAGCTGCGCTACTCCGACCCGATGCTGCTCGACGACGTGGCGGCGGACTTCCCCGGGCTGACCGTGATCATGGCCCACCCGTCCGTGCCGTGGCAGGACGCGGCGATCTCCGTCGCCCAGCACAAGGCCAACGTCTACATCGACCTGTCCGGCTGGTCGCCGAAGTACTTCCCGCCGCAGCTGGTCCGCGCCGCCAACACGATGCTGAAGAACAAGGTGCTGTTCGGGTCGGACTACCCGCTGCTGTCCCCCGAGCGCTGGATCGGCGACTTCGCCAAGCTCGAGATCAAGGACGACGTCCGCCCGCTGATCATGAAGGAGAACGCGGTGCGTGCCCTGGGGCTGGGCGGTGCGTAACGCCGGCCTCGGCTCCTGGCCGGAGCGCCGGCTACGGATCTCCCCCGACCGGGATGCGATCTGGTTCGAGGGGACGACGACGTCGCACGCGGCCTTCGCCCATCGGGTCCGCCGGGTCGCGGCTGCCCTGGCTGCCCTCGGCGTGGCCCCCGGCGACCGGATCGCCTGGACCGGCGGCAACCACCCGTCGGCGCTCGAGACGCTCTACGCCTGTGGGCAGGTCGGCGCGATCTGGGTGCCGGTCAACGCACGGCTGGCCCCGCCCGAGGCCGAGTACGTGCTCACCCACTCCGGGGCGTCCGTCGTCGTGCACGGCCGCGACCACGGCGCCCTCGCCGACGTGCTGCGCGATCGGCTGGACGGCGTCCGGCACTGGGTGGCCGCCGAACCGCCGGTGGACGGCGGTGCGGACTCCCTCCTCTACGAGGAACTGCTCGCCGGCGTCGACCCGCAGCCCCTCGACGAGCCGGTCACCCTCGAGGACCCCTGCCTGGTCATGTACACGTCCGGCACCACCGGCCGGCCCAAGGGCGCGGTGCTGACCCACGGCAACATGACCTGGAACGCGGTCAACCAGCTGCTCGGCTTCGACTTCGCCCAGGACGAGCGCACCCTCGCGCTGGCCCCGCTGTTCCACATCGGCGGCCTCAACGGGACGGTCAACCCGACGCTCCTGCGCGGCGGCTGCGCGGTCATCGTGCGGCGGTTCGACCCGCCCGAGACGCTGCGGGTGATCGAGGAGCAGCGGGTGAACTCGTTCTTCGCCGTCCCGACGATGCTCGACGCCATGGCCCGCGACCCCGGCTTCTCCACGCGTGATCTGTCCGCGCTGCGCACCATCGGCGCCGCCGGCGCCCCCCTCCCCCTGCCCACGCTGCGCACCTGGCTGGACCGCGGCGTGACGATGCAGCAGGCCTACGGCATGACCGAGGCCTCCCCCGGCGCCACCGTGCTGGACTCCGCCGACGCCGTGCGCAAGATCGGCTCGGCGGGCAGGCCGGTGTTCTTCACCGACGTCCGGGTCCTGCGCCCCGACGGCACCGAGGCCGCTCCGGAGGAGATCGGCGAGATCGTGATCCAGGGCCCGAACGTGATGGCCGGCTACTGGGACGAGCCGGAGCAGACCGCCACGGTGCTGCAGGACGGGTGGTACCGGTCCGGCGACGCCGGGTCGGTGGACGACGAAGGCTTCCTCTACGTCCGCGACCGCTACAAGGACATGATCATCTCGGGCGGGGAGAACGTCTATCCCGCCGAGGTGGAGTCCGCGCTGCTCGAGCTGGACGACGTCCACGAGGCGGCGGTGATCGGCGTCCCCGACCCGACGTGGGGCGAGGTGGGCCTGGCCGTCGTCGTCCCGGCGCCGGGCACCGCCCCCGACGCCGACGAACTGCGCACCCTGCTCCGCGCCCGGCTGGCCGCGTTCAAGGTGCCCAAGTACGTGGAGCTCGCCGACGAGCTCCCGAAGACCGCCACCGGCAAGGTGCGCAAGCCCGACCTGCGCGACCGGTACGTCACGACCGAGGAGACCTCCGCATGACCACGACGACGACCACCCTCGCCGAGTTGCCCGCGCTGAAGGGCAGCGAACTCGGTACCAGCGACTGGGTGGAGGTCACCCAGGACCGGTGAACCTCTTCGCCGACGCCACCGGAGATCACCAGTGGATCCACGTCGACGTCGAGCGGGCGAAGGCCGAGAGTCCCTTCGGCGGCCCCATCGGGCACGGCTACCTGACGCTGTCCCTGCTCATCCCGATGTGGTCGGAGGTGCTCGTCGCGAGCGACGCCACGTGGGCGTGAACTACGGCCTGAACAAGGTCCGGTTCCCCGCCCCGGTGCCGGTCGGCTCGAAACTGGGGCTGACCACGACGCTCACGGACGTCGAGGAGGTCGCCGGCGGTCTGCAGGTGATCGTCACCGCGGTCATCGAGGCAGAGGGCGCACCCCAGCCGGTCTGCATCGCCGAGCCCGTCTTCCGCATGTACGGCGGCTGAACAGGCGCCGGCCGCCCCCCTCAGGCGGAGGTGCCGCGGAGCTCTTCCAGGATCGGGCGGGCGACAGCGAACGCATGGTTCGCCGCGGGGACGCCGGCGTAGATCGCGCAGTGCTGGAGCACCTCGCCGATCTCCTCGTCGGTGAGCCCGTTGTTGACGGCGGCCCGCACGTGCAGCGCGAACTCGTCCCAGTGCCCCAGCGCGACGGTGATCGCCAGCGTCAGCAGGCTGCGGTCCCGCCGGGCCAGGCCCGGCCGCTGCCACAGGTCGCCCCAGGCAGTCCGGGTGATGAAGTCCTGGAAGTCCGCGGTGAAGGGCGTCGCGTTCGCCACGGCGCGGTCGACGTGCGCGTCGCCGAGCACCTCACGCCGCGTCGCCATCCCGGCTGCGCGGCGCTCGTCGTCGGTCGACGGACCAGTTGTCATCGGGCGTCTCCTTCAGCGTCGAAGTGGCCGAGCAGCGCACCGGTCACCTGGAGCGGCTGCTCGATGTTGGCCAGGTGGGCCGCGGGACTCACGGTGAGCAGTTCCGCGCCGGGCATCGCGTCGGCGATCGCCTGCTGGTGCTCCGGCGGCGTGGCCGGGTCCTGCCGGCCGCTGATGACGAGGGTGGAGGCGCTGATCCCGCGGAGGTCCGCCCGGAGGTCCATCGCGGCGATCGCCTCGCAGCAGCCGGCGTACCCCTCGTCCGGCGTGCCGACGATCATCGCCTCCATCCGGGCCATCAGGCCCGGCTCCTGCTCACGGAACTCGGGAGTGAACCAGCGCTCCACCACCGCGGGCGCGACCTTCCCGGTCCCTTCCGCGCGGACCAGGCTGGCGCGGTCGGCGTAGCCCGCCTCGGGTGCGATGTACGCCGACGTGCACAGCAGGGCCAGCCGGTGGACGCGCCGCGGCTCGCGGGCCGCCAGCCGCATGCCCGTCATCCCGCCGAGCGAGAGCCCCGCGACGTGCGCCCGCTCGGCACCCACCTCGTCCAGCAGCGCGACCAGGTCGTCGACCAGGTCGTCGAGCGAGTACGGACCGGCGGGCACCGGCGACTCCCCGTGCCCCCGCGTGTCGTAGGTGATCACCCGGTAGCGCTCGGCCAGCCCTGGCACCTGCGGGTCCCACATCTCCCGGGTGGCGCCGAGGGAGTTGGACAAGACGACGACGGGCGCGTCGGCCGGTCCGCTCGCGGTGTAGCTGACAGCGATTGCGCTCACGCGGTTCCCTCGGTCAGTCGGGCGTGGTCGGCGAGGACGGCGTCCACCTGCGCGCCGGCCTCCCCGGTGTCGGGGGCACGGTCGAGCAGTCCCTGGACGTCGACGTCGGTGTGGCCGGCGAGCACCTCGCGCAACGGCCGGCCGGTGGCCGCAGCCTCGCGCACGGCCTCGGCCGCGGCGTCGTGCGCCGCACCTCGCCCCAGCGTGGGAGTGAGCGCGTCGGCGAGGGCGCCGGCCAGCTCGGGGTCGCGCGCCGCGGCCACCGTCGCGGCCATCCGCTCGATGTCCGGGCGGAGCCCCGCGAGGCTCTCGGTCAGCCAGGCTGCTGCGGAGCCGACGGTGGTGAGCAGGTCGGTCAGCGTGGGCCACTCGCTGTGCCAGGCGCCGGCCGAGCGCTCGTGCTCCTGCTCCATCGCGCCGAACAGCGCGCCGACCAGCCCGGGGGCGCGGCGGGCGCAGGCGCGGGCGGAGATCGCCGCCACCGGGTTGTGCTTGTGCGGGAGTGCCGACGAGCCGCCCCGCGCCCCGCCCTCACTGACCTCGCCGACCTCGGTCTGGGCCAACAGCACGACGTCGACGGCCACCGTGGCGATCACGCCCGCCGCGGCGGCGAGCGCGCCGGCCAGGTCCGCGATCGGTAGCCGCACCGTGTGCCAGGGCACCGGGGTGTCGGCGAGGCGGAGCTCGGCCGCGAACGCCTTCCGCAGTGCGATGCCGGACCCGCCGCTGGCGGCCAGCGTCCCGGCCGCACCGCCGTACTGGACCGGAAGGGTGGCCACGACCTCGGCCAGGCGCAGCCGGGCACCGTCCAGCCCCGCGAGCCAGCCGGCCGCCTTCAGCCCGAAGGTGGTCGGCAGGGCCTGCTGCATCAGGGTGCGGCCCATGACGACGTCGTCGCGGTGGGCGGCGGCCAGCCGGGCCGCCGCCTCAGCCGCGGCGACGAGGTCGGTGTCGATCGCGGCGATCGCGTTCCGGGCGAGCAGCATCAGCGCCGTGTCGAGGATGTCCTGGCTGGTGGCCCCGACGTGCACGGCCCGGGCGGCGTCCGCGCCGACGGCATCCTGCAGGGCCCGCACCAGCGGTGGGACCGGGTTGCCCGCGTCCGCGGCCTTCGCCACGACCGTCGCCAGGTCCAGCCGGCCGGGGTCGCTGCAGGCCGCGGTCACGGCGTCGGCCGCCGTCGTGGGCACGAGCCCCAGGCGAGCGGCTGCGCGGGCCAGCGCGGCCTCGGCATCGAGCAGGGCCCGGAACCACGCCGCGTCGGACACGGCATCGGCCGCTCCCCCGCGCGCGAAGGTGCCGTCGAAGAGTCCCGTCATCCGCGCATCCCCGTCACAGGACAGTTCATACCGCGAAGAACACCGTCTCGCGGTCACCCTGCAGGTAGAGGTCGAGGCGGTAGCCGTCCCCGGTCGGCGTCGCGATCAGGCTGCGGCGCGCGGCGTCGTCCGGTAGCGAGCGCAGGACGACGTCCTCGTCATTGGCCTCCGCATCGTCGGCGAAGTAGATCCGCGTGACCACGCGGTCGAGCAGCCCGCGGGCGAAGAGCGAGACGTCGATGTGCGGCGCCTGCAGGCCGCCCTCACCGTCGGGGATCCGTCCCGGCTTGAGCGTGTAGATCGCGTACTGCCCCTCGGTGACGGTCTGCGAGCGACCGAAGCCGCGGAACCCCGGGTAGGGCACCGCACCACGCGGGTCGTCGGGGTGGTCGAAGCGCCCGTCCGGGTCGGCCTGCCAGGTCTCGACCATCGCGTCGGGCACGACGTCGCCGTTGCCGTCGTGGACGACGCCCCGGAGCCAGATCGCGCCGGGCGTCTCGGCGGCGACGACGTAGGGGCCGTCCTCCCAGGCGAGGCCGATCGACAGGTAGGGCCCGACCGTCGCGCTCGGGGTGGTGTGCAGCCGGCTCACGCGACGTCTCCGTCGTCAGCCCCGGGCTCGTGGCTCTCGTAGGGGGTTTGATCCCTGCCGCGTAGCACGATGTCCCACTCGTAGGCCAGTGCCCAGCTGGGCACGGTCCGCTCGAGGTCGAAGCGGCTCACCGCTAGGGGTCGCGCCGCCTCGGGGATGGAGTTGAAGATCGGGTCCTGGCCGAACAGCGGGTCGTCCGGGAAGTACATCTGGGTGACCAGTCGCTGGGTGAACGCCCGGCCGAACAACGAGAAGTGGATGTGCGCCGGACGCCAGGCGTTGTGGTGGTTGCCCCACGGGTAGGCGCCGGGCCGGATCGTCGTGAACTCGTACCGACCCTGGCCGTCGGTCACGGTGCGGCCGAGACCGGTGAAGTTCGGGTCGATCGGCGACGGCCAGTTGTCGACGACGTGCCGGTAGCGGCCGCCGGCGTTGGCCTGCCAGACCTCGACCAGCGTGTGCGGTACCGCGCGGCCGTCGCTGTCGAGCACCCGGCCGTGGACGATGATCCGCTGGCCCTGCGGCTCCCCCGCGTGCTGCCGGGTGAGGTCGGCGTCGGCGGCGGTCACCCGGCCCTCGCCGAGCAGCGGACCGGTGACCTCGGTCAGCCGGTGCGGCAGGTCGACGGGCCCGCGCAGCGGAGCGCGCAGCCCGGTGCTCTTGTAGCCGGCGTAGCCGACAGGCGTACGAAGGTCGGCCGCCTCACGCAGGTACTGCGGCAGGTGCAACCCGCTCGCCGATGTGGTCCCGGTCATGCCGGGACGGTACGGCCGCCGGGCTACCCTTCCCAAGCCCGAACTTCCACTGGGTGAAAGAAGGAGCCATGGCAGGCCGCAGCACGACCCCCGGTCGGTCGGTGACCTCCCGCGCCCTCGCCGTCCTCGACGCATTCGACGCCACCAGCCCGCGGCTGTCCCTGTCCGAGATCGCCGAGCGGTCGGGCACACCGCTGACGACCGCGCACCGGCTGCTCGCCGAGCTGGCCGACTGGGGCGCCCTCGTCCGGCGCCAGGACGGCCGCTACGAGATCGGCCGCAAGCTCTGGGACCTCGGCCTGCTCGCACCGGTGCAGCTGGAGCTGCGCCAGGTGGCCGCCCCCTTCCTCATGGACGTGCACACCGCGATCCGCGACACGGTTCACCTCGCCGTCCGGGAGGGGCTCAGCGCCCTCTACGTCGAGCGCATCTCCGGGCGGGAGTCGGTGCCGGTGGTCAGCCAGGTCGGCAGCCGACTGCCGCTGCACGCGACCGGGGTGGGCAAGGTGCTCCTCGCCTCCGCGCCGCTCGACGTGGTGGAGCAGGCGCTGCTCTCGCTGACGCGGATGACCCGGCACACGCTGGTCGACCCCGGCCGGATGCGCCGGGAACTCGCCGAGGTGCGCCGGCGCCGGTACGCCCGCACCTGCGAGGAGATGTCGCCCGGGGCCGCGTCGCTCGCCGTCCCGGTGCAGGTGGAGCGCCGCACCGGGCCGGTGGTGGTGGCCGCCCTCGGGGTCGTCGTCCCCCCGCACCGCCGGGACCTCCCCCGGTTGGTGCCGGTCCTCGAGGTGGCCGCGCGCGGCATCGGCCGCGAGCTCGCCCGCACCCGCGATTTTCACTGACCGGAAGGTTTCGGTTCCCACGGCCGCGGCCACCGGCCCACACTCGGAGCCGTGCGCACGCAGGTAGGGATCATCGGGGCCGGTCCGGCTGGTCTGCTCCTCTCACGTCTCCTGGCGCTCCAGGGCATCGACTCCGTCGTCCTGGAGAACCGGTCACGGGAGTACGTCGAGGCACGTATCCGCGCCGGCATCCTCGAGCAGCACACGGTCGACACCCTCACCGAGGCGGGCGTGGGCGACCGGCTGCAACGCGAGGGCATGGAGCACCACGGCATCTACCTGCAGTACCCCGGCACCCGGCACAAGCTGGACTTCCCCGAGCTCTGCGGCCGGACGGTGTGGGTCTACGGACAGACCGAGGTCACCAAGGACCTGATCAAGGCGCAACTGGACGGCGGCCCGCCCCTGCTGTTCGGGGTCTCCGACGTCGCGCCCGAGGACGTCGACACCGACTCGCCCCGCATCACATTCACCGACGCCGACGGCGACCGGCAGGTTCTCGAGTGCGACGTCATTGCCGGCACCGACGGGTTCCACGGCGTCTCCCGCCCGCTGGTCGTCGAGGGCGCTCAGGGCCGGACGTGGGAGCGCACCTACCCCTACGCGTGGCTCGGCATCCTGGAGCAGCACACGGTGCAGACGCTGATCGACGCCGGCGTGGGGATGCGGTTGCAGCGGGAGGGCCTTCCCCACGACGGCATCCACCTGCAGTACCCCGGCGTCCGGCACCACCTGGACTTCCCCGCGCTCTGCGGGCGCAAGGTCTGGGTCTACGGGCAGACCGAGGTCACCAAGGACCTGATCAAGGCCCAGCTCGACGGCGGCCCACCGCTGCTGTTCGACGTCTCCGACGTCGTTCCGGAGAACGTCGACGGCGAGTCGCCGCGGATCCGGTTCACCGACGCCGACGGCGTGCCCCAGGTACTGGAGTGCGACGCCATCGCCGGCACCGACGGCTTCCACGGGCCCTCCCGCGCGGTCGTCACTGCCGGCACGGCCGGCCGGACGTGGGAGCGCACCTACCCCTACGCCTGGCTGGGCATCCTGGCCGACGTCGCGCCGTCGGCGGACGAGCTCGTCTACTCCT
>JAOPWM010000173.1 GCA_025965695.1 Blastococcus sp. | reverse complement strand
GTAGACGACGTCCTGGGTGCCCACGCCGACCAGCAGCCAGACGGTCACGTTGATCGCGACGACGATTCCCCAGATGCCCCAGAGGATCTTCAGCGCCAGCGGCAGACCGGCGAAGCCGGTGCGGGCGGGGACGGGCCGGGTCACCGCAGGGGGGACGGTCCGCGGCGCAATGACGGGGACCGACTGCGCGGCGGCGTGCACCGGGAGATCGGTGAACAGCTGGTCGAGATCGCGGTAGGTGACTGCCTGGTAGGCGAGCGCAAGCCGGGTGTCGTACTCGAGGAGGTCCAGCCGGCCCTCGCCCATGGCGGCCCGCAGCCGATCGGCGGCGACCTGCCGCTCGTCGTCGGAGACCCGCATCAACTCGCGTCCCGTGCTCATTCCCACCTCCGCTGCGGTCGAGACAACGGCCCCGCTCAACCCGCTCGCATCGTCGCACGGTCGGCGGCGCTTCCGGAACGACTCGGGCCGACCTCAGACGGAGAGCGACGCGAGCTCCGGGCAGCCGGTGCGGTCGTGTCCCGGCCGGCGGCAGTGGGTGCACAGCCGCACCTCGCGGGCCATCGGCATCGAGCGGGCAGCCACCAGGTCCTGCGGCGAGGTGGGGCGCAGCTCGTCGAAGTACGTCGGCAGGCCCAGCGCGCTCGCCGCCGTCCGGAGCTGCCGGATCTGCCCGGTCGTCAGGATCGCGTCGGCGAGTGCGGCGGCGCGCAGATGCTCGACGAGCCGGCCGTGCAGGGCATCCACCTGAGCGGCGCCCAGGCCGGCGGAGGCGCCGAGGCGGACCAGCGTCCGGGCCTCACCACCCAGCAGTCGGCCGCCGCCCAGCGCCTCGGTGACCGCGTCGAGGTAGCGCTGCGCGTCGATGTCCCCGGCGGCGGCCGCGGGCAGCCGTCGGCGCGCCAGGAGCGAGGCCATCCATCCGTCGGTGCTCTCGCGCACCTCCACCACACGGGCCTTCGGCGGCATGTCGCCGTCGAGTTCCGGCATCGGCCGCAGTCCGCAGAGGTAGCGGACGGGCTGGCCGTGGACGGCCAGCATCTGCGGGAGCAACGCGGCCACGGTCCGGACGGCGCCGAGCGCGGCCGTCGTGTCGAGGATGGTGCGCCCGGCGTGCCGCGCCAGCGTGCGCAGCGTGTGGTCGGGGGTGCCCAGCGTCCGCCGCGCGAGCCAGGCAGAGCACAGCGCCGGGGTGAGCGGCAGCTGCACGCCCGCGCGAGCGAACTCGGCCTGCAGGAACCGCTCCACGAAGGCGCCGTCGTGCATCACGACGACCGCGCCGTCCATCAGATCGAGGATCTCGCCGGCGATGTCGGCGAAGGTCGGGGCACCGCGGACCTCACTGTTGGAGATGCCGTGGACGAAGACGGGGCCGACGTCGCGCCCGGGGTCGACCAGCGTCGCGTACTCGTCGTGGATCCCACCGCGGGCGTCGACGCGAGCGATCGCGATCTCCACGATCCGGTCGCCGTCGGCCGGGGAGAACCCGGTGGTGGCGATGCCGATGACCGCGAAGGGGGCGTCGACCTCGAAGCCGGGGCCGTCGCCGCCGTACTGGAAGAGCGGACCGCGCAGGCCGGGTTCGGCGACCGCGATCCGGATGTCCGACCGGCGGGCTCCGACCGACACGGAGCCGCGGACGACGGGAGCGGGGACCGCCGGGCGCGCCCCGCGTTGACCATGCTGCGCGCTCTGGGCGTGCCTGCGCGCCGCGGCGGCCGACCGCTTCCGGCGGCCGACCACGATCGACACGAGCAGGCCCAGCAGCAGCACGGCACCGGCCAGCGCCACGAGTGCCGTCACGAGCCCGGTCATGCGTCCTCCGTCGTCGTCTCCCGGACGGTCGGACGCGGGTGGAACAGGCACCCGCGCGGCCGCCTCGCCCGTGGCATCGGCAGATGCGGCCCACTCCGGTACCGGTCAGGCGCAGGCGTCACACCCGCCCCTCCCGTCGGGAAGTCAGGACGCGGAGCCGGGCCGGCCGACCAGGTTCCGGAGCCGGTCGAGCGCGGCCCGGACCGGGGCGTCGACCGGGCCGGACGCCCCCTCCGCGTGTCCACCGGCCTCCCCCGGCGCGGACTCCCGCCAGGTGCCCGGCAGCGGGATGTCCAGCACGGCGCCCCGGCGGGCCAGCGGCTGCCGCAGCGGCTGGGCGAAGTCGACGCCGCCGTGCACCTCGACGGTGACCCCGTCGAGCTGCAACCGGTCGGCCAGCTGGGCGACCACCCACTCGCCCCACGCCGTCCGGTAGGCGGCGGGCTGGTCGTCGATCTGGACCTCGTAGGGGGTGATCACCTCGGCGGGGTCGAGCAGCCCGTGCTTGGCGCTCAGCACGAACCATGGGAGCTGTGAGTGGACGGCGTGCTCGCGGGCGCGGGCGAAGCCGTCGCTGCCGAAGAGCCGCCCGGCCTCGTCCGGGGCGTCCGAGGTGGCTCCCGAGGAGCCGATGAGGACGACGCGGCCGGAGTCGACGACGGCGCCGCGCGACGTCCCGCCGTCCACCTCCCGGTACCGCAGGTACTGGCCGCGGCCGACCCGGTTGAGCAGCGGCTCGCGATCGGCGAACGGGTTGTGCCCGGTGTGGGTGGCGTTGGCAGTGGCGAACTGGATGTGGGCGGCGATCGAGGAGATGCCGACGTCCGGACGGCGGGCGCTGACCCAGTTGATGAGGGCGGCACGGCTGAACGGCTCGGGCAGGGTCGCGGCACCGTCCGCGACCAGCTCCCAGATCGTGGGCAGGGCTGTGGTGCTCATCGATGGCGCTCCTCGGCTGGGCGACGCGTTCTGCACGCTAACGCCGCAGACGCGCTCCGGTGACGGCCAGAACCCGAAGAGCGCGCGATCGGGCGTCAGCGCCCACCGGAGTCAGGACGGAAGCATGAAAGAGCACGTTCGAGACCTCGACGAACATGTGGGCGGGCGCGGCGAGCGAGGTGCGCCCGAGCTGTTCACGCGCCCACTCCCCGTCGCGGCCGAGGTCGAGGGCGCCTCTGAGTGGCAGCGTCCTGATTCCGTCACACCGCCTGAAGGTGACAGACCTGTGATTCCGGGCATCGAACCGCCGCACGCGTCACATCCGCCCCTTCCGTCCGGGAGCATGTGAGGACCGATCCGTCCGCTCCGGTACACAGGTCACATGGAGAGCACTGCCGACATCCAGGTGGGCGACGTCATCGCCCCGCGGGCGGCGGTCTCCATCGAGATCACGTCCACGCCGGTCCTCAGTTACGCGCTCGCCCACAACCGTGTGCCGGTCGTCTCCCGGCTGGCCATCACGAACTTCGGCGAGCCGGTGCGGGGCGCGACGGTGCGATTGAGTGTCCGTGACGCCGAGGGCCCGATCGCGCAGACGGTCGAGCTGCTGGCCGACCTCGACGAGGGCCGGACGACGGTGCTCACCGACCTCGGCCTGGTCATGGATCCCGCCGCGATGCTGCACGTCGAGGAGCAGCGCCCCGGCGTGATCGACGTCGAGGTGGAGTCCGGCGGCGTCCTGCTCGGCGAGGGCAGCCGCGTCGTCCAGGTGCTGGCCGCCCAGCAGTGGCTCGCCACTCCCCTGCCGCTGGCGCTGGAGATGCTCGCCGCCCACGTTCTGCCGAACCACCCGGCGGTCACCGCGGTGGTGAGCGAGGCCGCCGGGCTCCTGGAGCAGAAGACCGGCAGCGGCGCCCTCGTCGGCTACTCGGCCACTCCCGAGCGGGTCGACGAGGTCGTGCAGGCGATCGCCGAGGTCATGCAGGGCCGCGGCATCCGCTACAGCGAGCCGCCGCTGTCCTGGTCCGACCTCGGCCAGCAGGTCCGCTCGCCGGGCGACGTCCTCACGTGGCGGGTCGGCACGCCGCTGGACACCGTCG
>JAOPWM010000157.1 GCA_025965695.1 Blastococcus sp. | reverse complement strand
GGTGGCCCGCGTGGGCCGTTCCCACCGTAGGGCGGCGCGGGGAGCAGGTCTATGACGCGATCTCCGTCACCTTCCTGCCGCCTCGCGCACGTACCTCTGGCGGCGACGACTGCGCACAGGACAGGCTCAGGGGACGGTGAACCGGCTGGAAGCTGGCCCCTATGCCCGTTCCGATCGCAGTGCACGACCCGCTCCCGGTGTTCCGACGGGGGGCTGTCACCACGCTTCGCGACGCGGGGTTCGACGTCGACTCGCCCGACGACCTGGGGGCATGGGCCGCCGGATCAGGACGCAAGGTCGTCCTGCTGACGCTCGACTCCCCAGAGGACTGGCTCCTGCTCCGGAAGCTGCCCGACGGGGGACACCACGTCGCGGTGATCGCTCTCCTGGAGGACGCGGACGTGCGGACCTCTGTGCAGGCCGTCCTGGCCGGCGCCGACGGCGTCCTGCCGCGCGAGTGCACGCCCGAGGCTCTCTGCGACGCAGCGCTGCGCGCCTCCGACGGAGTGGGGCTCCTGCCGATCTCGGTCCTGCGCGCGCTCGCCCACGAAGGCCCCGGACCAGCGCGGAGAGGGGACGGGCCACTCACCGATGGCGAGGTGAACTGGCTTCGCGGCCTCTCCGAGGGACTGACTGTCCGGCAGTTGGCCGAGCGCGCGGGCTACTCGGAGCGGATGATGTACCGGCTGCTCAGCTATCTGTACGGGAACCTGCAGGTGGAGAACAGAACCCAGGCATTGATGAAGGCCCATGACCAAGGCTTGATCTAGCAGGGATGGATGTGCGGGACGACCTTCACATCCATCATCAAAGTGAGGTCGGTCGCGCAGGGCTGCCGTCGACGCGCGGAAGAACGCAGCCGGCCGTGACGCCGGCGAGCTCACAGCGGTCGTCTGTGGCTCGGCCACAGTGCAGGAGATTGCGGCCGGACCCGCCCGACATCGAGCCGTCGACGCGGTACGTGCGTACGGTCACCCGCGGCTTGTGGCAGAGAACGCGTAGGACTGCCGGGGTCCGGGCTCCGGGTCAGCTGGCGGACAGGCCGTCGTCTGCTGCCAAAGTGCACGCCAGTCCCGCGGTGTCACGCCGTAGCGTTCCCGGAAGCGCCGGCTGAAATGGGCGGCGTCGGCGAACCCGTAGAGATGCGCGACCGAGGTGATCGTGTCCTCGCCGCGGGCCAGCGCGTGGCTGGCCCGGTCCAGGCGCTGGAACATGATCCACTCCGCGAGGCTCTCGTCGTGGTGGGCAGACCACACGTAGTACAGCTGTCGCACGGAGACGTAGTGAGTGGCGGCGATCCGTGCTGCGGACAGCGAGGTCTCCCGGAGGTGCTCCAGCACGTAGCGTTCGACGCGCAACGGCAGGGTGACAGCCGGCGCGTCGGCCGCATCCGCGGGCGTTCCACCGGCGGTGGCGATGAGCGTCCGGGTCAGATCGACGGTCACCTCGGCCAGGGACTCTGCCGCGGGATTGTCCTGCAGGGAGGGCACGGCCGCGCAGATACGTGCGACGTGCCGGTGCACCGGGCTGTCCCGCGGGTTGCGCACCGCGCGCCGGATCACCGCGACCGGCAGATCGAGCTGGGTGTGGCTGATCAGTAGGCCGAAGGCGTTGTAGCCGTCCGGCAAGTCCATGCCGTACGGCTCAGTCAGGTCGTACAGCAGGATCTCGCCCGCTCGACGGGTGAACTCCTCCTCGTCGAATCCACGCGTGCCGGTGGTGACGCCCCGGCCGAAGTAGGAGATCACGAAGTACGCCGCGTCAGGTGTCGCGTCGACCTCGTGGGGCCCGCGCATCCAGCGGATCGCTGCCCCCTGGGCCTGCAGGACCTTCAGGCTGTCGAGGTCCCAGGTGGCTGACCAGTTCTGCATGTGCCCGACCGATCGGGTGCACTCGAATCTCATCGGCATCGACTGGGCCTCGAGGAACTCCGTCATCGCGCGGGTGCGCCGCCGGGGTGTCATGCGGGTCGTGTCAAGGAGGCTGCCACGGCTCGGGACCCCCTTCTGCATCGGTGAGCAGTGGGGCCCGGCGTCCGTTCAGGACGCCGGCAGGCCGTCGGAGCGAGGAGCCAACGCTGCCTGCCGAAAGGCTAGGGAGATCGAGGCCCGAAAGGAAGGCCGGCTCATCGCGCACGGAAGGCATCCCGGTGCTCGTCTTCTGCCGCGGGGCGTCCGTGGCAGCTCGTGCGGTGCCGCCGATGGCACGTCGCGTCGGTGGCCGATGCGGTTCGGCGCCCGGCCAGAGGCGCGGAACCGGGGCGGGGCTGCGTTGGCCCCGGTCCAGGGTCATCCCCGCCCCATCCTGCCCGACTGACGCGGCCGTGCCCCGCTGATGTCAGGCGAACGCTGAGGCCGGGGGGCCCGAGGCGGAGCTGTCGTGCAGCGCGGCACTGAGGACGGCGGTGGCCTGGGCGATGGCGGCCTTCGCCGCCTGGGTGTCGTGGAGGGGGTTGAGCATCACGAAGTCGTGGATGATGCCGCCGTAGCGGACCGCGATGGTCGGGACGCCGGCCGCGCGCAGCTTCGCGGCGTACGCCTCGCCCTCGTCGCGCAGGACGTCGGCCTCGGCGGTGATGACCAGCGCCGGTGGCAGCCCGGCCAACTCCTCCAGCGATGCCCGCAGTGGAGAGGCAGTCAGCTCCGCGCGCTGGGCCGGGTCGGTCGTGTACTGGTCCCAGAACCACTTCATACCGTCGCGGGCCAGGAAATAGCCCTCGGCGAACTGCTCGTAGGAACCCGTGTCGAACGCGGCGTCGGTTACGGGGTAGAAGAGCACCTGCTGGACGAAGGAGACGTCGCCCCGCAGCTTGGCCAGCAGCGTCAGGGCGATGGCCATGTTGCCGCCGACCGAGTCGCCGGCGACGGCCATCCGGGACGGGTCCAGCCCGTGTGACGCACCCTCCCGCCTCACCCAGGAGGCGACCGCGTAGGACTGCTCGAGCGCGACCGGGTAGTGGGCCTCCGGTGACCGGTCGTACTCGGGGAAGACCACCGCGGCCGAGGCGCCGAGCGCGAGGTCGCGCACCAGGCGGTCGTGGGTGTGCGCGTTGCCGAAGACCCAGCCGGCTCCGTGGACGTAGACGATGACCGGTAGGTCGCCGTCGGCGTCCGGTGGCCGGACGATGCGGGTCCTGACCGTCCCGGTCGGGCCGCCTTCGACGGTGACCCACTCCTCGTGGACGTCGGGCTTGAAGATCTTGCTGCTCTGGACGTCGTCGACGGCCTTGCGTCCGTCGTCCGGGGGCAGCTGGTACAGGAACGGCGGGGTGGCGGTCGCCTCGACGAAGGCCTGCGCGGCGGCCTCGAGGGGCAGGTGGTGCGGGTTCGCGGGCATGGCGGGACCTCCAGGCGGTGGTCGTCGGGACGGCGATGGGGAACGGGGAACGGCGTCCGGCCCGCCGCGGGCCGGGCGCCGGCTGCGCGGTGCGGGAGACCGCTCGGTCGGGCGACCTCGCGCCACCCAGAGTCGACGGTCAGTGCGTGGCCGCGGTTGAGGATTTCGATGAACTCGGTGACGCCGTCGTTGTGCTTCTGGTGCTTGTAGGCGCTCTCGGAAAGCGCCCGCGGCACCTGGTGGTCCTTCTCGCCGGAGATGATCAGCAGCGGGCCGCGGTCGGGGTTGGCGGTGTCGACCTTGATCTCGGTCCGCGGGTTCAGGTTGGCTCCCACGGCCTGGGAAGATCGGCACCGTGGACCCGGCGACGTGGAAGTCCCCGTACAGCTGCCGGGCCTCCTCCTCCGGCAGGTTGTTGGCCCAGCCATAGCGGAACTGCTCGAGGGTCAGTGCGATCGCGCGGCCCCGGTCGGCCGGGTTGCTGAGTACTGCAGCGGACGACTTGATCGCCGACGTCGGGACCGGCAGCACCCCGCGGAACGGCGACGGGTCGATCGCCACGGTCGCCACTGACAGACCCTGCCCGGCCAGCATCTGGGCCATCAGACCGCCGAAGGAGTGCCCGACGACGGCCGGTTTGCGGTCCAGTCCGCCGATGGCGTTCGCGTAGTGGTCGGTGACCTGCTGCACCAACCGGGCGGCGCCCGCTGACGTTGGCGGCGTGGATCTCCTGCCGTTCCCGTGCGGTGAGGGTGTCGGGCATGTCGTCCTCCTCGGTTCGGATCCGGGCTCGGCCGCACACGCCAGACGCTAGGAGGGCTCGCCGCCGCGGTCTTGTACGAGCGCGCAAAGGTCTGTGCTCTATGAGCAGGGTCGGCGGCTCAGACAGCCGGCAGTACAGCGCACGGGCTCGCGAGCGGAATACGCGATGAGTGGTGCAGCCGGGGGTGCCGGGCCTCGTTGAAGACAAACGCCCATCGTGGGTGACCATGGGGGTTCCGCGTGGTCTGGTGTCCGCGGGGGACTTGGACCCCCTCACGTGCGCGATCGCCCACCGGGAAGACCCAGAGCAGCGGGAGTGGCTGGGGATGCGCTGGCTCGTGGACATGACCGGCACCTAGCACGGCGCTCGGACGACGCCGTGACAGAGGCCGGGGCTTGCGACCTCTGGGCTCACAGAGATGGCCTCGGCCGGCGACGACCAGCAGATCTCCGCCCTCGACCCGGCGCTGTACGACGAGTTCGCCAGGGCGCGCCCGGAGCGGGTGCACGCGGTGCTGTTGCGGGACACGACCGGCGGTGCGGCGCGGGTGGAGCGGTTCGGCCAGGTCCCGGTCGTCTACGGCCGGGACGGTGACGCCATCGCCGCGGTTCTGCCGGCGGACTGAGCCCGGCCGAACAGCGCGGCCAGCGCCGCGTCGGAGTCGGCCAGGGCGGTCCGGTCGAAGGTGCTGCTGGCCGCGACCAGCTCGGCGGCCCCGGTGCGGTCGAGCAGCTCGGCGAGCCGGCGCTCCACCTGGGCCGGGGTGCCGGCGATCGCCGCTGCGGCGGTCTGCTCGAGGTACTGCTGCTGGCGCGGGGTGCGGGCGGCGGCCCGGATGGCGGCCACCGGCTCCAGCGCCGGGAACGCCCCGGTGGTGCGGGCCTGGGCCATCGCCCACGCCTCGGGCAGCAGCAGGTCGGCGGCGTCCGCGGTGGTGTCGGCGACCAGAACGTCGAGGCTGATCGCCACCCGCGGCTCCGACTGTTGCGCGGAGGGCCGGAAGGCGCGCCGGTAGCCGGCCAGCGCCTCCATCCCCGCCTCCGGGTCGCCGGCCACACCCAGCAGCGGGCCGCCGACGATCACCGGCAGCCCCAGCTCGGCCGCGACCTGCAGGCCGCGCCCCGTGGCAAGCACGTGCAGCGGCACCGCGCCGGACGGCTGCGGGTGCATGGTGATCTCCGCCGTCCCGGTCAGGAACCCGCGCAGTTCGGCGAGGTCGGCGGTGAAGTCCCGGTCGGTCTCCCGCAGCGCCCGACGCACCGGCGGGGTGAAGCCGGGGGAGCGGCCCAGGCCCAGGTCGACCCGGCCGGGCGCGAAGGCGGACAGCGTGGCGAACTGCTCGGCGACCACGAGCGGCTGGTGGTGCGGCAGCATCACGCCGGCCGCGCCGAGCCGGATGGTCGTCGTCCGGCCGGCGATGGCGGCCAGCAGCACCGCCGGGGCAGCGCCGGCGACCCCGGGCACCCCGTGGTGCTCGGCGACCCAGAACCGGTCGAAGCCGAGCTGTTCGGCGCGGACCGCGCGCGCGACGGTGCCGCTGAGCGCCGGGGCGTCGGGTTCGCCGACCCGGGTGCGGGACCGGTCCAGCAGGGAGAGCTGCAGCTCCGCGTCGATCACGGCAGCTCCAGCGCCGTACGGCCGGGGGCTGTTCCATCGGCGACGTGGCGTTGCCCCCGGGCTCCAGACGCGCTGCGTCGTCCGACCCCAGCCACTCCCGACGACGAGAGCAGTCGTAGCGATCTGCGGCCCCGGTCTTCTAGCTCTACGAACCCGGGCAACGCAGAGCGCGCTGGGCGGCAGCGGCCAAGCCGATGCCCACCACGGCGGCGGCTGACGGCTTCGGCGACCATCGGAGCGCGGCGACGGCCAGGCCGGGGGGTGCGTCGCGCTGGGGATCGGACTCATGACGCGGTGCTGTCGTCGCCGGCTGCGGCGAGGTCTTCGCGAAGGCATCGAGCATTCCGAGGACGAAGGCGGCCATGTCCTGGGGGCCCCTGCTCGTGGTGAGGTTTCCCGTCCCGGACGAGCTCCTGATCGAGCCAGGTGGCGCCCGGCGTTCACCAGATCGTCGCGGATCCCGGGCCAGGACGTGAGGGTCCGTCCGTCCAGGAGTCCCGCCGATGCGAGTACCTACGGTCCATGGCACAGGGTGGCGATGGGCTTGTCGCTCGCGGCGAACGCGCGAACGAACTCCCGTGCCTGCGCGGACTGCCGGAGCAGGTCGGGATTGATGACCCGCCGGGGAGCAGCAGGCCGTCGTAGTCGCCGGGATCGGCTTCGCTGATCGTCTTGTCCACGCCGACTCAGTCGAGTTCGACCCGAGCGCCGTCCTACCTCTCCCCACCAACCCGACGATCGCCGGGTATCCGACCGGAGGCGCCGCGTTCCTGGCGTGCCGGACCTTCAACTACACCTACACGAACCTGCTCAAGGTGCTCCACTCCGTCTTCAACGGAGCCCCCGCCCGGTACGACGCCGCCATACGCCTCATGAAGTCGCTGGAACAGCAGGCGAAGGACATGACCACGGGGACGACGACCGGCGGTGCTGTAGTCGGCCCCACTTTCCAATATCAACGGTTCAACAATTGAGGCGCTGATGCGGTGTGCGTCAGCGCCCGGCGCTCGTCTTCGGGCGCAGACCGCCAGTTCAGGTCCGCACCGACAGGGAGACGCCGAAGTCGCCGGCCGGATCGGTCCACCAATGGGTCATCGACAGGGCAGCGGCGGCGAGCTCCTGCTCCACCCGCTCGCGGCGGAACTTCGCCGACACCTCGGTGCGCAGGTCCTCCCCGGCCGCGAACGCGACCTGGAGGTCGAGGTCGGCCACGGTGACCAGCTGATCGACCCGGGACCGCAGCCGCATCTCGATCCATTCGTCCTGGGCGTCCCACAGAGCGATGTGCTCGAACGCATCGGGGTCGAAGTCGGCCTTGAGCTCCCGGTCGAGGACGGCCAGCACATTCCGGTTGAAGGCTGCCGTCACCCCGGCCGCGTCGTCGTAGGCGCGCACCAGCCGCCCGGGATCCTTGACGAGGTCGGTGCCCAGGAGGAACGAGTCACCCGGCTCCAGGGTGGCGGTCAGCTCGGCGAGGAAGTCCGCCCGCGGCCCGGGCTCGAGGTTGCCGATCGTGGATCCCAGGAAGGCGACCAGCCGCCGTCCCGATCGCGGGAGCTCCCCGAGGTGCCGGGTGAAATCCCCGACCACGGCCTCGACGGCGATCTCCGGGTATTCCGCGGTGATCGCCGTCCCGGCGGCACGTAGTACCGAGGGATCGACGTCGAAGGGCACGAACCGGCGCAGCGTGCCGGCGTTCTGCAGGGCTGTCAGAAGCAGCCGGGTCTTCTCCGACGTGCCGCTGCCCAACTCGACCAGCGTGTCGGCGCCCGACGCCGCGGCGATCTCGCCCGCCCGTGACTCGAGCACCGCCCGCTCCGCCCGTGTCGGGTAGTACTCGGGCAGCCGGGTGATCCGGTCGAACAGCTCGCTGCCCCGCTCGTCGTAGAACCACCGGGGCGGCAACGTCTTCGGCGTCGCGGTCAGCCCGGCCAGGGCGTCGGCGCGCAGGGCGGCCGCCGTGTCGTCGGGCTCCAGGTGGTAGGTCAACGACACGGTCATGCGGGCTCCTCCGGGATCAGCGGGGTCAGGCGGACGCCGTCCGGCGTCACCTCGACCAGGTGGCGGTCGGGGACGTCGGTCCACGCCGGGTCGTCGTCCCAGGGCTCGCTGGCGAGGGCTGTGCCCTCCGGCGTCGTCAGGACCGACAAGGTGTCGCCCCACGTCGTGGCCAGCAGCCGGGTGCCGTCGGTGGCCAGCAGGTTCAGCCGGGCGGCCGGGTCCAGCGCGGCCACTTCCAGGACCGTCTGCCCGAGCCGGTCCGGCCCCTGGTGGAACACCATCGCGGCGAGCAGCGCGCTGTCGACGGTGGACTCCGCATCCGGCGCCGGCGGCAGCGCCGTCCGGTCGACCCGTCCGTTGTGCGAGAGCAGCCAGCGACCGTCGGTGAACGGCGCCGCGGCGCTTTCCTCCAGCGGCATGCCCACGGTCGCCGAGCGGACGGCGGCCAGCACACAACCCGAGGAGATGACCGGAGCGACCGAGGCGAAGGATGCGGCACCCCACAGCGGGCGGCCCGAGCGCCAGCGCGCCGGCTCGGCCCGCCCGGGGAGGTAGAACCCGACGCCCCAGCCGTCGGCGTTCACCGTGCCGTAGCGCTGGCGACGCGGCGCCCAGGACTGGACCAGCAGGGATGACGGGGGATCGAGGACCAGCTCGGCCAGAGACCGCGGCTGCCCGAGCCAAGCGAGGTGACGGCACATCGACTACGGCCCCTCCTCGCCGGCGCTCGTCAGACCCGTAGCCGCCGACGCTACGTCTCCGCGTGACCTCGCAGGCTCGGTCACGTGTCCCAGGCCAGCCGGATGCCGTTGAAGAGCTGCCGGCGGATCGGGTGGTCCCAGTTGCGGAAGCTCGGTCGCAGGATGGACTCCGCCACGGCCCACGAGCCGCCGCGCAGCACCCGGTAGTCCCCGCCGAAGAACGGCTCGGAGTACTGCGCGTAGAGCATCGGCCGAAACCCCGGCCACGGGCGGAACGACGAGGTCGTCCACTCCCAGACGTCGCCCATCAACTGCTCGACCCCGTAGGCCGACACACCGGCCGGATAGGCGCCGACGGGGGCGGGTCGCAGCGCCGTCCCGCCCAGGTTGGCCAGCGCGGCCGTGGGCTCGGCAGCGCCCCAGGGAAACCGGCGCCGACGGCCGGTCGCCGGGTCCCAGACCGCCGCCTTCTCCCACTCCACCTCCGTGGGGAGCCTGGCCCCGGCCCACGCCGCATAGGCCTCGGCCTCGAAGAAGGTCACGTGCTGCACCGGTTCATCCGGTGGCAGCTCCTCGACGACGCCGAACCGCGTGCGGGTGCCGTCGGGGCCCCAGAACCGCGGGCGCTCCAGCCCGGCGTCGAGCCGGTGACGCCACCCGAGTCCCGACCACCACCGCCGCGTCCGATAGCCGGCGTCGGCGATGAATGCCGCGTACTCGGAGTTCGTCACCGGGACGCGTCCGATGGCGAACGCCGGGACGTCGACCCGGTGCGCGGGGCGCTCGTTGTCGAGTGAGAACGGCTCGTCGGCGGCGTCCACGCCCAGGAGAAAGTGACCCCCGGGCACCAGGACCGAGGTACCGCTCACGCCGGGTCGCCCCGGCGGCAGGGGTGTCCCCGTGCCGAGCAGCGGGGGACCCAGGCGCAGCTGCAGCGTCTGCAGCATGGTCTCGTCGTGCTGCTGCTCGTGGCTCACCACCATCGCGAAGTCGAAGGGATCGTCGGCGTCCCCGAGCCGGTCCAGGCGGTCGAGCACCCGGCCGCGCACGTCCCGGCAGAACGCCCGCGCCTCGACCGGCGGAAGCAGCGGCAACCGGTCACGGACGGCGCGGGGATGGGTGAACGCGTCGTACAGCGTCTCGACAGGCGCCGGCAGCAAGCCTGCGCGGTGGGCGTCCCCGTGGCGGAGCAGCCAGAGGTCCTCCTGCTGCCCGATGTGCGCGAGATCCCACACCAGCGGGCTCATCAGCGCGTCGTGCTGCCGGACCAGTTCCGGCTCGTCGTGGTCGGTCAGCAGCAGGGTCCGGTCGCGGGCGCTCGCCAGCTGACGGGCCAGGTCCTCGCGCGGACCGGTCATGGGGATCCCTCCAGGTGTTCCGCGGCGCCGAGCAGGGCGGCCGCGGGACCGTTGCGGCAGGCAGATGCCAGGACTGCGTTCCCCGGGCTGTGCCCCCGGTCGACCAGCGCGGCCAGCGCAGCGACCTCCGGCAGGAGAGCAGAGGGCACGGCGTCGAGCGCGGCGGCGAGGCAGCCGCGGGCCGCGGTCTGCAATGCGCGGTCGGCGA
>JAOPWM010000151.1 GCA_025965695.1 Blastococcus sp. | reverse complement strand
AGCCCGATCCGCACCGGGCGGTGGAGCTCCTCGCCGGCCTGTTCACCGGGGTCGGCCGCCGCTACGCCCGGATCGACGAAGTCCTGCGCGGAGCTGCCCACAGCGGCGAGCCGGGCCTACGCGAGCTCTGGCAGACCAGCGAGGAGCAGCGGCTCACCGGCGCCCGGATCTGGGCCACGAGCCTGCTCGGTAAGGGCCGGTTTCGCGACGGCGTGGACGTCGACACGGCGACCGACCTGCTCTGGCTGTACATGGCACCGGACCAGTACCACCGGCTCGTCCACGTCCGCGGCTGGTCCGACGATCGCTTCCAGCGCTGGCTCATCGACAGCCTGACTCACCTGCTGCTCCCACCGCGGCCGGGCGACTGACGCGGTGCACGGAGGGGGCGGCGGGCGCGCGGCTCCCTGTCGAGAGAGGCCACGAGAGAGCGGCCGGGGAGTGGCCGTCCCCTGGATGCGGCGGGCCCGCCCGGCCTAGCTTCGGGGGCTGCACAGCCAGGCGAACAACCGGACCGGGCGCCGGCGCACGCTCCAGCAGGACGGCGAGGGACTGGGGATCCGCGAGGTACGTGCTGGGGACGAATAGCCGCCCGTCATGGAAGAGCCGTGCGGAGCGAGTCGCCCCTCGGAGACCGATCGGTAAATCACTGCACCGGATGGAGCCGTGTGCGTATGTAGCGTGTCGCCCCTCGGACACCGAGTTGAACCCCCACGGTCTTCAGGCCGGTGGGGGTTCTCCTGCTTGTGACGTCGGCACGTCCGCTCGATGCCTGAAGGGCCTCATCGGCCGGCAGACCGGCCCAAGGTCTCAGACGCCGCTGCCCCTCCCCTCATGGGCGATGGGTCGGCTCAACCGGTGGCAGACCCTCCGCCCTGTGTGAGGTCGGTCAGTTGAGTCGACACAGAACGGCACGACTCGTGCCTCAGAATCGCCGACCGAAGGCGACCAAACGCACAGGGGAGTTGCGAGATGCGCGTGTTGTTGTCGACGTATGGGTCACGGGGCGATGTCGAACCGATCGTGGCTCTCGCAGTGCAGTTGCAGGCCCTCGGCGCCGAGGTGCGGATGTGCGCACCGTCGGACACGGAGTTCACGGAGCCGTCGACTCGCGAAGGCGTGCCGCTGGTGCCGTTCGACAAACCATGGCGCTCATGGGAGCGGCCGCCGACTGCCGAGGAGCGCCCACAGCGCGTGTCTGAGTTCATCGCCGCGCAGTACGAAACGGTGGCCGGGGCGGCCGCAGGATGCGACGTGATCGTGGCGACCGCCATGTCGCAGTTCGTCGCGCCATCGGTGGCCGAAAGGCTCGGCATCCCGTACCGGTACGTGCTCTTCTGCCCGGACGTGCTGGATGGCCTGGACGGCCAGGGCTTCAACCGGTTGTTCGGGGAGCCGATCAACACCCACCGGGCCTCCATCGGTCTGCTACCGGTTGGTGACGTCGGCGAGTTCTTGTTCAGCGCCCGGCCGTTGCTGGCTGCCGACCCTGCCCTGGGTCCGTGGCGTGGGCCGGAGGGCTTCGATGTCGTGCAGACCGGTGCATGGATCCTGCCCGACGAACGCCCACTCCCGGCCGAGCTTTTGACGTTCCTGGACGCCGGCGAACAGCCGGTGTACGCGGGATTCGGCAGCATGCGAACCGTCGATGAGGACAGCGCGCGGGCGGTCATCGAGGCGATCCGTGCGCAGGACCGTCGCGTGCTCGTTGGTCGCGGCTGGGCGGGCTTGGCTTCGACAGACGACCAGGATGATTGCTTCGTCATCGGGGAGGTCAACCAGCAGAAGCTGTTCGACCGGGTGGCTGCCGTCGTGCATCACGGTGGCGCGGGCACGACGACTACGGCAG
The DNA here is from genome assembly GCA_025965695.1 of Blastococcus sp. Lineage (GTDB taxonomy): Bacteria > Actinomycetota > Actinomycetes > Mycobacteriales > Geodermatophilaceae > Blastococcus_B. Next base: position 16,563 of record JAOPWM010000151.1, on the reverse strand, counting down.
CCCGCGCCGGCGCGCCGCAGGTGGTGGTGCCCAAGGGGGCGACCAGATCTACTGGGCCGGTCGGGTGACTGACCTCGGCATCGGCGCTGCTCACGACGGTCCGACGCCGACCGTCGAATCCCTATCAGCCGCGCTCCGGACGGCTCTGACCCCGGAGACCCGCGCACGAGCGACCGCGGTAGCCGCTGACGTTCGCACCGACGGGGCGACGATGGCCGCGAAGCTAGTGCTCGCTGGCGACACGGCCGAACGGCTGTGAGCGGTGACCCGGGGCTTCCATGTCGAGGTCTGCTGCCTTCGTGATTCCCGCGTGATACTTCTGGCTTGGGGCAAGCCTTCCAGGAGCGCAGCGGTCAGCGACCTGGCGGGAGGGATCCCGCCTGTCGGGGCCGGGTCAGACGATGCGCACCTGGACGTGCACATCCTGTGGGGCGGCGTGAGTCATCGCGGTGACGAGAGCGATTGCCATTTCCTCGATGTCGTCGACGCTGTCGGCCCGAGTCGTTCCGACACCTGGGACATCGATCACCCAGTAGTCGCCCTCGCAGATCGCGGTAGCGGTGTAGTCGGCCATGTGTCCTCCAGAACCGAGTCATCCGGAGAATGTCGCTGAGGTGACGGGCCAGTCGACGCAGACCGGCCCCTTCTGGCTCCATGATCGCAACGTCGCGGGCGACCGCCGCTTCTCGCCCTCCCCGTTGCGAGAAAATTTGGTTGGACGGCCCAGCGGTCGCTGATGGTCGCCGGGCAGTCGCACGTTGTCGCAGCAAACGTGAACAAGCCGAACTCGGTGGCACTCGCACCGGTGAGGAGGTCGTGGGCGGCCTCGACCAGTGGGGCGAAACCCGCCGCGCGTGGTCTGCTGCAGCGCGTCGCTCGTGAGGAAGCCCCTGGCCAGGTGCGGCCAGTAGCTCAGCGTCCAGCCGAGATGACGTGCATCGTGGATCCTCGGCGCTCATGGCGCCGGTTCTCGCGGTCGTGACCGACGGCGAGGTGGGTCCGTTCGGACCGCTCTTCGGGGACGTTCGGCAGTGGATGGCGGATCGCCGCTCGGCCACGGTGGGGCCATGGCCCGCCGTCCCCTCGCTCCTTCTCTGTGTTCACCGGCGCATGCGGAGCAACGGCATGAGCGCGCGCGGTCGGGTCGCTCTGCGAGGCCTGGCGCGCTCACCCACCATCGCCCTCCATCGTCGGAACATGCCGAGTGTCCGGCACAGGCTGTCCGACCTGTTCGACCTCCCTCGACGACGGTAGGACCGCCCACTGATGCCTACTTCGGAGAGGTGGCATTCCCCACCGATGCCGACCCGAGAAGGCATCCCTGTTGCCGCGATAGAAGGGGACTGATGACCATGACTGACGAGGAATGGACCGTGGACGAGTTGTCGGAAAGCGCTTGTTGGGCATTGCTCCGCACCACCAGTGTCGGCCGGCTGGCCGTGTGGGTGGAAGATCATCCCGACATTTTCCCGCTCAACTACGCCGTGGAACACGGAACGGTGGTGTTCCGCTCCAGGGCCGGCACCAAGGTTTCCGCCGCGTTGTCCGACTCGCCGGTGGCCCTGGAAGCCGACGGCTACGACGCCGAGACCGCGGAGGCTTGGAGTGTCGTGATCAGGGGAAATGCCGAGGAGATCAGCGCGGGTCCGGATCTGATCGACACTCTCGAACTACCTCTCTTTCCGTGGCAGGCGGGAGACAAGGGGCGGTTCATTCGGATCGTCCCGACGACTACAAGCGGCCGGCGTTTCCCGATTGCCGATCCCAGCGTATGGCAGACGCCCCTATCAGGGGTGAAACGCGCATCCATGGAATGAGTTCACTGCGGCACCGCGCCCGATGCTCACCGAGTCCGGTCGCCTAGGACAGCTCAGCGCTCAGGCACCGCGGGCCGACTCGACACCAGTCCGCGAACCTCGCGCAGCGCCACGGAGAGCGTTGCCAGGTCCGCACGGTCGTCGGCGGCGATGTCGCCGAGGACCCCGAGACACCGGCCGACCGCCGATTGGTTGTGCGCGAAGCCGCGCTGGATCAGCTCGTCGCTGTCCTGTGCTCTTCCACCGACCCGCAGCACCTCAGCGGTCAGCGAAGCGCGGACGGCGTAGAGGTCGTCGCGGAGCGCGGCCCGGGCCAGCGCCTGCCAGCGGTCGTCGCGGGGCAGCCGCAGGATGCGCTCGCGCAGCCAGTCGAGCTTCAGGTGCTGATCGAGGGCGAAGTAGACCCCGGCCACCTCCCGCAGGTCGCGACCGGTCGCGGAGGCCACGTCGATGACGTCCAGCGCGGAGAAGAGCGCCGGCAGCGCGGCCACGCGCTCGGCGAGCGCCTCCGGGACGCCGTCCGCTATGAAGGATGCGACCGCGCTGCCGAAGGCCTCGTCCGCTTGGTCCGTCCCGGCGAGCAGACGCGGTATCTCGTCGGCGAGCACCGGAACGGCCGGCCGGAAGTGCTCGACCGTGCTGCGGATGTCCAGCGGCTGGCGGCGGTTCCGGAGCAGCCAGCGGCTCGCGCGCTCGGCCAGCGTCCGCACCTCGAGCCGGAGCCGGATCTGGGCGTCCGTCGAGACGTCGGCCAGCGACTCGATCTCGGCCTGCAGCTCCGCCAGCCCGAAGATCTCCCAGCTGGCGATGTGCGCGCGGGCGATGTGCGGGACCGGGAGGCCGATCTCCTCCGACAGGCGGAACGCGAACGTGGTGCCGGCACGGTTGACCATCGCGTTCGTCACGCAGGTCGCGATGATCTCGCGGCGGAGCGGGTGGTCCGGCAGCCGGTCGGCGTACCGGTGCCGGACGGCGGTCGGGAAGTAGTTGAGCAGCTCTGCGGACAGGAACGCGTCGTCGGGAAGCTCGGAGGCGAGCAGCTCGTCGTAGATCCAGATCTTCGTGTAGGCCAGGAGGACCGCGAACTCGGGCATGACCAGCCCGATCCCCGCCGTGCCGCGCTCGGCCAGTTCGTCGTCCGTCGGGAGGAACTCCAGCGCCCGGTTGAGCCGCCCTGAGCGCTCGAGCACCTTCAGGTAGCGCATGTGCACGTCCAGCAGGGCGCGCGCCTGCGCTCGGGCGTTGTACAGCGCGCGGGTCTGCGCGGCGTTGTCGAAGAGCACGAGCTCCGCGACCTCGTCGGTCATCTCCGCGAGGAGCGCGTCTCGTTGCTTGCCCGTGAGGTCGCCGTCCGCGACCACGCGATCGAGGAGGATCTTGATGTTGACCTCGTGATCGGAGCAGTCCACGCCGGCGGAGTTGTCGATCGCGTCGGTGTTGATGCGCCCGCCGCGCAGCGCGAACTCGACCCGGCCGCGCTGGGTGAAGCCGAGGTTGCCGCCCTCTCCGACGACACGGCAGCGCAGACGGCCGGCGTCGACGCGCACCTGGTCGTTGCGCTTGTCCCCCACCTCGGCGTGGGTCTCCGCCGAGGCCTTGACGTAGGTGCCGACACCGCCGTTCCACAGCAGGTCGACCGGCGCCCGGAGGATGGCGCGGATCAGCTCGTCCGGCGTGAGCTCCTCCTCCGGGACGTCCATCCGGGACCGGACCTCCGGCGTGAGCGGGACCGTCTTCGCCGTCCGGGGGAACACACCGCCGCCGGCCGAGATCAGCGACGCGTCGTAATCGGCCCAGCTTGACCCGGAGAGGTGGAACAGCCGGGCGCGCTCCTCGAAGCTGGCCTCCGCGTCGGGGTCGGGATCGAGGAAGACGTGCCGGTGGTCGAAGGCCGCCACCAGACGCAGCCGCCGCGACAGCAGCATCCCGTTGCCGAAGACGTCTCCGGACATGTCGCCGATGCCGGCGACCGTCACGTCGTCGTTCTGCACGTCGACGCCGAGGTCGCGGAAGTGGCGCTGGACGGAGATCCACGCGCCGCGCGCCGTGATGCCCATCGCCTTGTGGTCGTAGCCGGACGAGCCACCTGAAGCGAAGGCGTCGCCCAGCCAGAACCCGTACTCCTGGGAGATCGCGTTGGCGATGTCGGAGAACGTCGCGGTGCCCTTGTCGGCCGCCACGACGAGGTACGCGTCGTCCTCGTCGTAGCGCACGACGCGCTGGGGAGGCACGACCTCACCGCCGACGAGGTTGTCGGTCACGTCGAGCAGTCCACGGATAAAGGCCGAGTAGCAGGCGACGACCTCGGCCGACAGCGCGTCCCGGTCCTTGGGCGGGTTCTTGACGACGAAGCCGCCCTTGGCACCGACCGGCACGATGACGGCGTTCTTCACCGTCTGCGCCTTCATCAGCCCGAGCACCTCGGTCCGGAAGTCCTCCGGTCGGTCGGACCAGCGCAGGCCGCCGCGGGCGACCGACCCACCCCGCAGATGGACGCCCTCGACACGGGGCGAGTAGACGAAGATCTCGAACACCGGCCGAGGGAGGGGCAGGTCCGGGATCTGCCGGGAGGCGAGCTTGATCGCGAGCCACGGCGTGGCCTCGCCGTCCGACCCGACCTTGAAGTAGTTGGTCCGCAGCGTCGCCTCCACGATGCGGAGCAGGGTGCGCAGGACCCGGTCCTCGTTGAGGCTGGTGACGGCGTCGAGCCCGCTCTCGACGTCGTGGACGATGTGCTTGGCGAGCAGCTCCCGGTCCACGGCGTGATCGGGATCCAGCCGCACCTGGAAGAGCTCGAAGAGCCCGCGGGCCAGCAGCGGATTGTTGGCCAGGGTCGCGACCGTGTAGTCCAGTGCGAAAGTCGCGCCGACCTGCCTGAGGTACTTCGCGTAGGCCCGCACGACGGCGACCTCCCGCCCCCGCAGCCCGGCGCGGAGCACCAGCCGGTTGAGCCCGTCGTTCTCCAGCTCGCCGCGCCAGACCATGGCGAAGGCTTCTTGGAAGCGCTCGCGCATCCCGTCGGTGTCGAGATCGGTGTGCTGCTCGTGGCGCAGCCCGAAGTCGTAGATCCAGACCGGCTCGGCGCCGGCCGGTCGCACCTCGTACGGACGCTCGTCGACGACATGGACGCCCATGTTCTCCAGGAGCGGGAGGACGTCGGAGAGGGTCACGGACTGGCCGTGACGGAACAGCTTGAACCGCAGCGTGCCCGGCGCAGCCTCCAACGGTCGGTACAGGTGCATCGCGAGGTCGTCGCCACCGCCGAGCCCCTCCATCCGCCCGATGTCCACGACGGCCGCGGCGGCGGAGGTGTCGTGCTGGTAGCCCGCGGGGAACGCATCGGCGTAGCGGTCCCGCAGGGCGACCCCCCGTTCCTCCCCGAACCGGTCGGCGAGCGCGTCGTCCAGGTCGTCGGTCCACGAGCGCATCGCCGCGACCAGCCGGGCCTCGATCTCGGCCACGTCGTACTCCGGGACCGCGCCGGGCTCCGTCTGGACGATGATGTGCAGCCGGGCCAGGACCGATTCGCTCACCTGCGTGGCGTACTGCGTGCTGACGCCGTCGAAGGCCGCCCGCAGGATGCCTTCGATGCGGGTGCGCAGCGCCGTCGTGAGCCGGTCGCGCGGCACGTACACGAGGCAGGACATGAACCGGCCGAACATGTCGCGCCGCACGAGAAGACGAAGCCGCTGGCGGTCCTGGATGTCGAGGATGGCACTGGCCGCCTCGTACAGCTCCTCGGCGTCGATCTGGAACAGCTCCTCGCGTGGGTAGCTCTCGAGGATGTTCAGCAGCATCCGCCCGTCGAAGCTGTCCGTGGGGTAGCCGGCCCGATCGAGCACCGCTTGCACCTTGCGGCGGAGGACGGGGATGTCCCGCGGCGACTGCCGGTAGGCCGCGCTCGCCATGAGGCCGAGGAACCGCTGTTCACCGACGGCGTCGCCTTCGGGGCTCAGCCGCTTGACGCCGATGTAGTCCAGGTAGTTGGGCTTGTGGACGGTCGACCGCGAGTTCGCCTTGGTGAGGTTGAGCAATCCCGGCTCGCGCGCCTTCTGCCGCACCTCGGGCGGCAGCTTCGCGAAGCTGCGCGACACCGGGCGGCTCCGGCTGTCGCGCAGCAGCCCCAGCCCCGTCCCCGGGACGGCGCACAGCGTGTCCTCGCCGCCCTCGGTGCCCAGCTCGTACTCGCGGTAGCCGAGGAACGTGAAGTGGTCGTCGGCGAGCCACCGCAGCAAGGCGGCCGCCTCGTCACGGTCCTCCTCGTCGAGCGTCGACGGGGCGGCGCCCAACGTGTCGGCGATGGCCAGAGCCTGCTCCCGCATCGGAGACCAGTCCTCGACCGCTGCACGCACGTCGCCGAGCACGCGGAGGACGTCGCGGCCCAGGGCGTCCAGCACCGCGGGGTCGGTCTGCCGGTCGACCTCCAGGTGGACGAACGACTCGGCCGACGTCCCGGATGCCGGATCGTGCCGGTCGAGGATGTCGACGAGCCGCTCGCCGTCACGGCGGACCGGGACAACCGGGTGCACGGTGAGATGCAGTCCGAGGCCGTGCCGGATGACCTCCGTCGTCACCGAGTCGACGAGGAACGGCATGTCATCCGTGACGATGTCGACGACGGTGTGCGGCGAACCGAAGCCGTGCTCCTCGAAGTCCGGGGAGAACACCCGCACCGCGGGTGCGCCCGCCGGCCGTTCGATAGCGAGGCTCAGGTGCGACATCGCGGCGCCGTACAGGTCGTGCACGTGCCGAGCCGCGAGGTCCCCGCGGGCGACGTGCCGGTAGTACTGCCCGACGAAGGTCTGGAACAGCCGCTGCCGATCCGGGGTCAATCGCTCCTGCGCGTACCTGCGGATCTCGTCGATCATCTCGGTCCGGTCGCGGGACGGTGTGGTGGGCATGGCAACCCCCTTCGGCCACACCACAGCCTGCTCCTCACGGAGTCATGCGCAAGGTCGGTGGGGCCGCCGGCCTCGGCACCTGTGCACGGGACGGTCGATCAGCAGAAACGCCGCGATCGCGTTCCCAACGCTGGAGACCGGCTTCTGGGGCCGGGGCTCCGGGGCCAGGCGGGGGAAAACGGCGGCACGACGACAGGTCCGCCACCGCTCCCCCGCACCAGAATGGAACGGCACATCCGACCGACGGGATCGCCATGGAAGCCGTGAAGACGTGGACCGTTCAAGTCGACATCGACGAGCATGAAGGCCGCACCCGCGCGGTCGCCCGTCTGGGCACGGGTGGACCCCGGTCCTTGGCCGGTACGGGGCTCGCGCGACTCAACCCCGCAGACCGCAACGTGCCCCAGATCGGAGACGAACTGGCGGTGGCGCGGGCGCTGTCGGAGCTGAGTCATCTCCTGCTCGACGTTGCCGCCCGAGACATCGAGCAGACCAGCGGTGTGCCGGCTCATCCCGTGCTGTGACATCAGATCGTCTCCGGCCTCCTCGGAGCACTCCGACCCTCTGCACGACCTGCCCGCACACGGGCGAGCGCTTCTCGCAGCACCCACCCCCTCATGATGCTTGGGCGGCTGACCAGAGCACGGCGAGCGTGGCGACCGAGCCCACGATCGCCGCGCCGTAGCAGAGCACCGCGACGGTCCGCTGCGCCTTGATCTGGAGCCCGTCGTACAGCGTGTACCGGAAGCGGTGTGCGCTGTGCACGAGCATCAGCACGAACAGGCCCAGCAGGACCACGAGGGTCACCGGATGGCTGATGACGGCGAGCAGGTGCTCGTGGTCGGGCGGGTCGAGCCACCCCAGCGGGAACGCCAGCCCGAACAGGAGAACCAGGATCGGGAGGAACACCGCGGCCAGCACCCCACCAGCGCTGAACATCAGCCAGACGAGCGGCTCGACCCGCCGCCTGGTCATCGGGTCACCAGCCAGAACACGAACCCGGAGACCACCACCAGGCCGGTGTACTGCCCGGCGACGATGTGCCAGGCGGGCACTTTCTGGCCCATCACGTGCACCGCCATCGCCTGCGGGGTGAGGTTGAACCAGGTCACCGTGTGCAGCAGCACGAAGACCAGCGCGACGACGTTCAGAACGGTCACCCACGGCGAGGAGGCCCAGTCGAGGAAGCGCTGGTAGGCGGCCTCGCCGCGGCCGACGGCGTAGACGAAGAGCAGCAGGTACACCACGAACCAGGCGACGAAGATGCTGCTCAGCTCGCGCATCACGAAGACGAAGTAGGTCCGCTTCCGGGTCCACCACCAGGTCGAGACGCGGGGGCGGTAGAGGCGTAGATCGGTCATCGCGCGCCCCGCGGGAGCAGGAGGGCCTTCACCGTCTCCATTGCCGCCTTCAGCTTGTAGCGCTGGATGGCTGACGCGGGATCCACGTGCTCGGGGCAGACCCTCGTGCACTCGCCGACGAAGGTGCAGCCCCAGACGCCGTCGTGCTCGATGAGCACGTCGAGACGCTCCCGATTCCCTTGATCGCGCGAGTCGAGGTCGTACCGCTCGGCGAGCGCGACGGCGGCCGGGCCGATGAACTCCGGGTCGAGCCCGTAGACCGGGCAGGCGGCGTAGCAGAGCATGCAGTTGATGCACATGCTGAACTGCTTGTAGGCGTCCAGTTCCTCGGGCGTCTGGAGGTACTCCACGTCGGGCTCCACCGTCCGGTGGTCGTCCTCCCGGATGATCCACGGTTTGACCCGCGGGAGCTTCTCCATGAAATCCGACAGGTCGACCACGAGGTCACGCACCACTGGAAAGTTCGCAAGGGGCTCGATCATGACCGGACCCGGTGCGTAGTCGCTCAGGAACGTCCCGCAGGTCAGCTTGGGTTCGCCGTCGACGTTCATGCCGCAGCTGCCGCAGATACCCATCCGACACGACCAGCGGAACGACAGCGTGGTGTCGACCTCGTTCTTCACGTGGTTGAGGCCGTCGAGGACCGTCCACTCCTTCCGGAGCGGGACGTCGTACTCCTGCCAGCGCGGCTCAGAGTCGGTGTCGGGCCGGTATCGGGACACCCTCAGCCGGATGCTGTCCGCCATGGCTACCTGCCGTAGACCCGCTCGCCCGGAGGCCAGCGGGTGATCGTCACCGGGAAATGCTCGACTTGCGAGGTCCCGTCGGGATTGCGGTGCACCAACAGGTGGGTCAGGAAGCGTTCGTCGTCGCGGGCGGGGAAGTCGGTGCGCTGGTGCGCCCCCCGGGACTCCTCCCGCTGCATACCGGCCTCGAGGATGCACTCGCTGATGTCGAGCATGTTGGCCAGCTCCAGCGCGGCCAGGAGCTCGGTGTTGAACGAACGGCTCATGTCCGCGAGGCCGACGTTCCCGACGCGCTCCTGCAGCTCGGCGAGGGTGTCCGCACCCTTGGCCATCGCGGGTCCCGTCCGGAAGATGCCGGCCGCCTCTTCCATCGTGGCCTGCATGTCGTCGCGGATCGCGGCGATGCTCTCGGTGCCCGGTCCCTTGCCCAGCAGGTCGCGCTCCAGGCGGCGCACTTCATCGGCCGCCTGAGCCTCGACCACAGCGGGCGTGCTTCCCGCCGCGGAGGCGTACTCCGCCGCCGCCCTCCCGGCGCGGGAGCCGAACACCAGCAGCTCGGGCAACGAGTTGGAGCCCAGCCGGTTGGCTCCGTTGATGCTCACGCACGCGGTCTCCCCCGCGGCGTACAGCCCCCCGAGGGGGGTCGCTCCGTCGATGTCGGTGTGGACCCCGCCCATCATGTAGTGCACCACCGGGCGCACCGGGACCAGCTCGTGCACGGGGTCGATCCGCTCGTACTTCAGGCACAGCTCGCGCACGAAGGGGAGCTTCGTGTCGATCAGTTTCTCGCCGAGGTGGCGCAGGTCCAGGTGGACGATGGGACCGTAGGGCGAGTCCGCCGTGCGGCCCTTCTCGACCTCGTGCACGAACGCCTGCGACAGGCGGTCGCGGGGGCCGAGCTCCATGCTCCTGAGCTCGGGAGTAGGTGACGGCTTGCCCAGGTCGTAGTCCTGCAGGTAGCGGTAGCCGTCCTTGTTCAGCAGCCAACCGCCCTCGGCACGGGCGGCCTCGGTGATGAGGATGCCGGTGAACGGCAGACCGGTCGGGTGGTACTGCACGAACTCCATGTCCTTGAGCGGCGCGCCCGCGCGATAGGCCAGGGCCATGCCGTCGCCGGTGTTGATGTTGGCGTTCGTGGTGAACGGGAAGACCTTTCCGCAGCCGCCGGTGCACAAGACGACGGCCTTCGCCGTGACCGCCTGGATCCGCCCGGTCATCAGGCCGATCGCCACGACGCCGTGCACCCGGCCGTCGTCGACCAGCAGCCGGGTCACGAACTCCTCGTCGTACCGTCGCACCTCGTTGTACTTCAGCGACGTCTGGAACAGCGCGTGCAGCATGTGGAAGCCGGTCTTGTCCGCGGCGAACCAGGTGCGCATCTTCTTCATGCCGCCGAACGCGCGGACCGCGATGCGGCCGTCCGGCCGCCGGCTCCACGGGCAGCCCCAGTGCTCGAGCTGCAGAAGCTCCTCGGGAGCCTCCCGGACGAAGGCCTCGATGGCGTCCTGGTCGCCGAGCCAGTCGCTGCCCGACACCGTGTCGTAGCAGTGCTCGTCAAGGCTGTCGTCGTCGGCGATGACACCGGCCGCGCCGCCCTCAGCCGAGACCGTGTGGCTGCGCATCGGATAGACCTTCGAGATCACAGCCACGTCGAGCCGGGGATCCGTCTCTGCGATGGCGATGGCGGCGCGCAAACCCGCGCCGCCTCCCCCCACGATCAGGACGTCGTGCGCGGCGCGCATGACGCCGTCACTCACCGCGCCACTCCTCGTCCGCCAGGACCATTCCGTTGTGGTGGACGACCATGCGGTGGACGCTGCCGTCGTGGAACTCTTCCCGGGTGCTCCGGCAGCCGCAGGAGTAGCCCAGGTCCTCGGTGACCAGACCCTCATGGTCCTCTGTCACGAACTGCTCGCCGCCGTACCTGCGTCCGCACGGAGCGAGCCTTGGCTCGAAAGCGGTGGCGGCTGCACTCACGTCCCACCCCCCTTGCCGTAGGGACAGTGACCTCCGAACTCGACGACCAGCGTGCTCCGCACCCGCCGGGTTGTGAAGTGCTCCCGCTGAGGTGGAGACATCCACCAGAACCCGATGGGAAAACAACGACCAACGGGGGTAACCGGGCGGACGGAGCCCGGCCTGCCCTGACAGCCTCCTACTGCGCGGTCGCGGTCGCGGCCTCCGCCTCGGGCGCCGCAACGGCCGCCGACTCCTCGACGAACTGCTTGGCGACCGGCACGGCGTGCCTCGGCATCATCGGGCCGTCGCCCGCCGGGTCGAGCACGTCGTGCTCGAACCACCCGTAGCGGCCGGAGAGCACCTGCTGCGCGGCCTCGTACTGAGCGTCGTCGTCGTTGGCCCACAGCTCCGCGAACAACCGGTCGGCCCGACGGCGGGCCTGGCCGCAGAACAGGTCGGCCAGTTCGAAGGCCTGCTGCCTGCGGTCGGGCTGCTCGCGGTCGATGGTGTCCGCATAGACGCACGCGCACGCGATCCCGTAGAGCTCGGCGCCGATGTCGACGATCCGACCGAGCAGGTGGCCCTTGCGCTCGAGGCGCGCCTGGTAGCGGCCCATCGCGTAGAACGTCGAGCGCGCGAGCTTGCGCGAGTGCCGCTCGACGTAGCGCAGGTGCTTGGCCAGGTCGCCGAACTCCGAGAAGGAGCCGGGACGCTGGCCGGCGCCCGTCATCAGCGTCGGGAACCACGTGGCGTAGAAGGCACCCGCCTTCGCGACGGCCTTCGCCCTATCGGCCAGGCCGGAGTCGCCGAGCAGCACGTCGCCCGCGACCTGCAGGTGCTGGTCGACGGCCTCACGGGCGATCAGCAGGTGCATGATCTCCGTGGAGCCCTCGAAGATGCGGTTGATGCGCATGTCGCGCAGCAACTGCTCGGCCGGCACCGGCTTCTCGCCGCGCCGGGCGAGCGAATCGGCGGTCTCGTATCCGCGGCCGCCGCGAACCTGGACCATCTCATCGACGGCGGTCCAGCCGAGTTCCGACGCGTAGAGCTTCGCGAGCGCAGCCTCGATGCGGATGTCGTTGCGCTTGTCGTCGGCCAGGCGGCTCGACACGTCGAGCATCGCCTCGAGGCCGAACGCCGAGCCCGCCAGAAAAGCGAGTTTCTGCGCGATCGGGTCGTGCTGGCCGATGGGCTGGCCCCACTGCTGGCGCTCGGCCGACCACTCGCGCGCGATCTTGAGCGAGTACTTGGCCGTCGACAGGCAGATCGTCGGCAGCGACAGGCGGCCGGTGTTGAGCGTGGTGAGCGCGATCCGCAGGCCCTTGCCCTCGCCGCCGATGACGTCCTGCTTGGGAACGAAGACGTCATCGAAGCGCGTCACCGAGTTCTCGATGCCCTTGAGCCCCATGAACTCGTTGCGGTGCTCGACCGTGATGCCCTCGCGGTCGTTCGGGCAGATGAACGCGGTGATGCCGCCCTTGTGGCCGTCGGACTTCGGGACGACGGCCATGATCACGACCACGTCGGCGATCGCACCGTTGGTCGCCCACAGTTTCGTGCCGTTGATCCGGTAGCCCGTGCCATCCTCGGTCGGGACCGCGGTCGTGCTCATGCGCGCCGGGTCCGAGCCGACGTCCGGCTCGGTGAGCAGGAACGCCGAGATGTGGTCCCTGGCAAGCTTGGGCAGCCATTCGCGCCTCTGCTCATCGGAGCCGAAGCCGCGCAGCGGCTCAGGCAGGCCGATCGACTGATGTGCCGACAACAGCGTCGCGATCGACGAGTGCCACGTGCCGGCCATGGCCAGCGCCTTGTTGTAGTAGACCTGACTCAGCCCGAGCCCCCCGTATTCCTCGGGGATCTTCATGCCGAGGGCGCCCAGATCCTTGAGGCCCTGGATGACGTCCTCCGGGATCTTCGCCTCGCGCTCGATCTGCTGCCTGTCGACGTGTTCGGTGAGGAAGACGCGAAGGCTCTCGAGGAACGCCGAGCCCCTCTCGACTGCAGCCGGATCGAGCTCGGGCTGCGGGTGGATCAGGTCGAGGCGGAAGTTGCCGAGGAAGAGCTCCTTGCCGAACGACGGCTTGGTCCACTCGGTCTCGCGGCTCGCCTCGGCGACCTGCTTCGACTTTTCGTACGACGGATTCGACGCCATGAACGAGAATCACCCTTGTCTCTTCGTCGGGCAACGGACGACGGCGCCGAAAGGTCGGATGGTCGGGAAGGGAACCGTGATGGCGCTGGCTTGGCTGCCATCTACCGCGAGCTCGTCGCCGACGGCGTCCCAGACGCTCAAGAAGCACAGAACCCCACCGTCCCTGGCCGTGGGGTTCTGTCGTCTAGAGAGTTCGGGCGGCCCGGCGTCGTAGTCGACATGCGTCCGACGCGCCGCCGGGAGCTGCCTGTCGAGAGATTGACTGGCCGGCGGTCGCGTGCCGCTGCTGCCCGCAGCCTGGCTGAACGCGCCATCCATGAACGTGCCGGCGATGTCGCGTTACGGAGATGATGGGTCCTGCCGCACCCACGACGCGCCTCCGATGCTGCCCCGCCTGCCTCGGGCGACGGGCAGCAGCGCCAGCTCCCGATCGCCGCAGGACACAAGACATCCGACGTCTATCGTTCTCACATGGCGTTGAACCCGCTGGACGGGGCACTGAACTTTCGAGTGGTGGAAGGGCTACCCACCGCCGACGGACGTCGCCTCCGACCCGGGCGGCTGTACCGGAGCGACACCCTGCAGTTCCTCACCGAGACCTCGGTCCGCCACCTCGCCGAGGAGGTCGGCCTGGCCACCGTCGTCGACCTGAGGTTGCCGTACGAGGTGTCCGTCGAGGGCCGGGGGGCACTCGCCGAGGTGCCGCACCGGTACCACCACTTGCCCTTCCTCGTGCGCGGAAGCGAACAGGGCGGCACCGCGACGCCCCGGTTCACCAGTGAGCACGACGTGATAGTGCAGCACTACCTGGGCTATCTCGAGACCTCCCCCGAGGCTGTCGCCGGCGTCGTCCGGGCGCTCGCCGAGCCCGGCGCGCTGCCCGCGGTGGTGCACTGCGCGGCAGGCAAGGACCGCACCGGCGTCGCCGTCGCCGTTCTCCTCGCGGCCGTCGACGTTCCCGCCGACGTGATCGCCGCCGAGTACGCCGCGGGCGCCCACCGCATGGCCGAGGTGTTCGCCCAGTTGCGGCGGATGAAGAGCTACGGCGAGCGGCTCGATGCCCTGCCGGCCGAGGCCCGCGTGACGGAGGCGGCGACGATGGAGCGCTTCCTCGCCGCGGTCGACAGCGAATACGGCGGCGTCCGCCAGTTCCTCCGCCGGCACGGCGTCGACGGCGACACCCTGCAGCGGTTGAGCGAGCAGCTGACCGAACCGGCCGGCTGAGAGGCCGGGCGAGGTCAGACCCGCTCGAGCACCGTCGCGTTCGCCATCCCCCCGCCCTCGCACATCGTCACCAGGCCGTAGCGGCCGTTCCGCTGATCCAGGACGTCGAGCAGGGTCGCCAGCAGCCGTCCGCCGGACGCGCCCACCGGGTGGCCGTACGCGATCGCCCCACCCCACGCGTTGAGCAGCTCCGGGTCTGCGCCGTACTCGGCCTGCCAGGCGAGCACCACGGGCGCGAACGCCTCGTTCACCTCGACGGCGTCGAGGTTCCCGAGGTCCAGTCCGGCCCGCGCGAGAACCTTCCCGGTGGCCGGGATGGGCCCGGTCAGCATCATGATCGGGTCGTCCCCCACCACCGTTCCGGCGACCACCCGGGCCCGGGCGTCCAGCCCCAGCCTCCGGGCGGCCCGCTCGGACACCACGAGCGCAGCCGACGCGCCGTCCGACACCTGCGACGACGATCCGGCGGTGACCACCCAGCGGATCTCCGGAAAGCGCTCCGCCGTCGCCTCGTCGAGAAAGGCGGGCCGCAGGCGGGCGAGCGTCTCCGGCGTCGTCCCCTCCCGGATGCCCTCGTCGGAAGCCACCGTTCCCCGCTCGGTCACCACCGGCACCAGATGGCGGTCCAGGAGGCCGGCGGCACGCGCCGCGGCGGCGCGCTGCTGGGAGCTGGCGGCGAACGCGTCGCAGTCGTCGCGGGTGAGCCCCCACTTCGCGGCGATCAGCTCGGCGGACACCCCCTGGTGCACGAGCCCTTCCGGCCAGCGTGCCCGCAGCCGGGGACCCTGCGCGTCCGCGCCCTGCCGGTCGGCCCGCATGGGGACGGTTCCCATCATCTCCACGCCGCAGGCGACCACGACGTCCTGGGCGCCACTGGCCACCGCCTGGGCGGCCAGGTGCAGCGCCTGCTGCGACGAGCCGCACTTGCGGTCGACGGTCATCCCCGGGACGGCGGTCGGCCAGCCGGCCGCGAGGACCGCGTGCCGGGCGATGTTGCCGGCCTGCTCCCGCGCGGGGATGCCGCACCCGGCGATCACGTCGTCGACCTCGCCCGGATCGACGCCCAGCCGCGTGACGAGCGCCTCCAGGACGCCGGCCAGCAGGTCGACCGGGTGGACGCCAGCCAGGGCGCCGTCGGGCCTGCCCCGGCCCACCGGGGTACGAAGCGCGTCGATCACCAGAGCTGTGCCGTCCATGGTCCGACGCTACTAGGGTTCGGGGGCAGACATCGGATGTCTGGCGACGGCGCCGGACGCAGACGGGAGGGCGCCGTGGACTTCGCGCCGGACAGCCGCACCACCGAGCTGGCGGAGCAGTTGCGCACCTTCGTCGACGAGCGGGTCGTGCCGAGTGAGCCGGTGTTCGCCGCACAGGCCGAGACCTCCGGCTGGGACACCCCCGCGGTCATCGAGGAGCTCAAGGCCGAGGCGCGGTCGCAGGGGCTGTGGAACCTGTTCCTCCCGCGCGAGCACCACGAGCGCCACGGCTACGGCGCGGGGCTGACCAACCTGCAGTACGCGCCGCTGGCCGAGCTGACCGGCCGCAGCCCACTGATCGCGCCGGAGGCGGTTAACTCCTCCGCGCCCGACACCGGCAACATGGAGCTGCTGTCCCTGTTCGGCACCGACCGCCAGCGGGCGGAGTGGCTGGAGCCGCTGCTCGCCGGGGAGATCCGCTCGGTCTTCTCGATGACCGAGCCCGCGGTCGCGTCCTCCGACGCGACCAACATCGCCACCGCCATCCGGCGGGACGGCGAGGAGTACGTGATCCAGGGCCGCAAGTGGTGGTCCTCGGGTGCGATGAGCCCCCGCTGCCGGATCGCGATCGTCATGGGGGTCACCGACCCCGAGGCCGACCCGCACCGCAGACAGTCGATGATCCTCGTCCCGCTGGACACCGCGGGCGTCCGGATCGAGCGCGCGACCAGCGTGTTCGGCTACACCGACGGCACCCACGGAGGGCACGCGGTCATCCACTACGACGACGTCCGGGTGCCCGCCGAGAACCTGCTGGGCGAACCCGGGTCGGGTTTCGCGCTGAGCCAGGCCCGGCTCGGCCCCGGCCGCATCCACCACTGCATGCGACTGCTCGGCATGGCCGAGCGGGCCGTCGAGCTGATGGTCGACCGGGTCAAGGCCCGCGTGGCGTTCGGCAAGCCGGTTGCCGAGCAGGGCATCGTCCAGCACTGGATCGCCCAGTCCCGCATCCGGATCGAGCAGGCCCGGCTGCTGGTGCTCAAGACCGCTAGGCTGATCGACACCGTGGGCAACCAGGGTGCCCGCACCGAGATCGCCGCCATCAAGGTGGCCGTCCCCGACGTCACCAGGTACGTCGTCGACCGGGCGATCCAGGCGCACGGCGGGATGGGGGTCAGCCAGGACACCCCGCTCGCCGCCCTCTACG
>JAOPWM010000118.1 GCA_025965695.1 Blastococcus sp. | reverse complement strand
AACGGCGACGTGTTCCGTAGCCGGCTGCTGGCCGTCGGCGGCTCGGTCGACCCGCTGGCCGCCTTCCGGGCCGTCCGCGGCCGCGACGCCGACCCGGCCCCACTGCTCCGCCGCCGGGGATTGGTGGTAACGGAGTCAGCGGGACTGGACCGCGGCGAGGCGTCGGCTCCCGGCTGAGCTGTGCTCCCGGGCACATGTGAGTTGCGGCTCGAGGGGTATTTCTCGTGCTTGAGGGGTTCTGCTGAACTCCTCAAGCACGAGAAGCACCCCAGAAGCGGGCCCCGAGGACCCGTCGGCGGTCACAGCCAGGGGAGCTGCAGCACCAGGTCGAGGTCGTCGGGGCTCTCACCCTCGCGGACCAGGCGGTTGGGCTGGTGGTGGCCGCAAGCGGTGCAGCGGTGCACCACCTGCCAGCCCTTGCCCGACTTCTCCACGAGCCCGATCGGCTCCATGGGGGCCTGGCAGTCACTCGCCCGGTCGCCCGGCACTTCGTCGACGTGCAGCGACCACAGGCAGTGCGGGCAGTGGTTGCGGTAGTGCCCGTCGGTATTGGCCGGCACGGGCCCCGCACAGTGGACGCAGGCGAAGCTGGTGTTCTCCGCCCGCCGGGAGCGGCTCACGCGTGCGGTCAGGGGACGAAGGGCTCGATGCCGACGACCTCGACGCTGATGTCGCGGCCGTTGGGGGCCTGGTAGGTCACCTGGGCGCCGGGCTTCGCGCCCATGATCGCCGCGCCGAGGGCGGACTCCGGGGAGTAGACGGTCAACCCCGTGGTGCCGGCGATCTCCCGCGAACCGAGCAGGAACTTCTCGGTCTCGTCGTCCCCGGCGAACTTGACGGTGATCACGGTGCCGGTCGCGGCGTTGGTGACCTTCGTCGGGGGCTCGCCGACGGTTGCCTTGCGGAGCAGGTCGGTGAGCTGACGGATGCGGGCCTCCTGCTTGCCCTGCTCGTCCTTCGCGGCGTGGTACCCGCCGTTCTCCTTGAGGTCGCCTTCCTCGCGGCGGGCGTTGATCTCCGCCGACATCGCCGGCCGGCCGGCCACCAACTGGTCGAGCTCAGCCTTCAGCCGGTCGTGGGCTTCCTGGGTCAGCCAGACGCCCTGGGACTGCTCGTCAGTGGGGGTGGCCACGTGGGGGTACTCCTGAGACTCGGTGGGCCCATCCCCGATCGGGGATCGGCCGTTGGTCGATCCGGCCAAGCTAACACCGGGTTCGGCGGCCGTGCACGTATCCGCCGCACGGGTGCGGCGGTCGGCCCGGAGATCCGGAACGGTACCGGACTGCGTTGTGACCAGCCGCACTTTCCCCCCGGGCGGGTAGCTGAACAGGGTGTTCCTACGGGCGTGCCGGGGCGTCTGCCCTGGCTTGCGCCCGGCGGGGGACAATGGGTAGGTGACCGAACCCGACCAGTTGCGGCTGCTCGCCGTCCATGCGCATCCGGACGACGAGTCGAGCAAGGGCGCAGCGACGATGGCGAAGTACGTGGCCGAGGGTGCCCGGGTCCTGGTGGCGACCTGTACCGGCGGCGAACGCGGCTCGGTGCTGAACCCGGCGATGGACCGACCGGAGGTCTGGGAGCGGTTGCCGCAGATCCGGGTCGAGGAGATGGACCGGGCCCGCGAGATCCTCGGCATCGAGCAGGAGTTCCTCGGCTTCGTCGACTCCGGGCTCCCCGAGGGCGACCCGTTGCCCCCACTGCCCGAGGGCTGTTTCGCCCTCGTCCCGCTCGAGGAGGCGGCCGCCCCGCTGGTGGCGCTGATCCGCCGGTTCCGGCCCCAGGTGATCACCACCTACGACGAGCGCGGCGGTTACCCGCACCCCGACCACATCAAGACCCATGAGATCTCGGTGCACGCCTTCGAGGCCGCCGGCGATCCCGACCGCTACCCCGAGCTCGGCGACCCGTGGCAGCCGAGCAAGCTCTACTACCACATGAGTTTCACGCTGCCGCGCACGAAGGCGCTGCACGAGGCCATCCTCGCCACCGGCGCGGAGTCGCCGTACACGGAGTGGCTGGCGAACTGGGACCCGGCGCACGACATCTCCCACCGGGTGACCACCCATGTGCCCTGCGCCGAGTACTTCCCGGTCCGGGACGCTGCGCTGATCGCGCACGCCACCCAGATCGACCCGAATAGCCGGTGGTTCGCCTGCCCGACCGACACCCAGAAGCAGGTGTGGCCGACCGAGGACTACGAGCTCGTCCGGTCGCTGGTGGACTCGCCCACACCCGAGGACGATCTGTTCGCCGGTATCCGGAGTGAGGTGGCCGTCCGATGACCGTTCAGATTCTTTCCGTCGATCTGTTCGCCGCGGCCGGGGACCAGCTCCCCGAGGACGTCGGCAAGTCCGGCCCGCTGGGCCTGCTGCTCACCGTGCTGCTGCTGATTGCTGTGGTCTTCCTGGTCCGGTCGATGAGCAAGCACCTCAAGCGGATCCCGCCCAGCTTCGAGGCGCCGGATCCTCGGGACGTCGTCCCGGACACCCCGGCCGAGCTGATGGAGCAGGACCTGCCGAAGGGCGCGGAGCTGCTCGACAGCCTGCGGCGCGCGCCGCTGGCCATCGAGCCGCCCCGCTCCGACGACGGCCGGCCGGACGGACCCGACGCGCGGGGCTGACCAGCCGGCCGCTGCCTGGGCTACCAGCGGTGGGCGACGTCGACGGTGACCCGGACGCCGTTGGCCGAACCGGGGATCCCGGACACGGTCAGCACCCGGAAGGGCAGTCGGGCCCGCACGCCGAGACCGATGCCGGTGACGCCCTCGAAGGAGCCCGCTGAGGCGACCTGCCGGAGGGTGGTGAATCCGGAGACGGCTGCCAGCTCACGCGGGTTCGCCGGTTGGAAACCCTGCGAGGTGCCCAGTGAGATGTGCAGGAACGCCCCGCCGCGCAGGGCGACCGGCCGGCCGGATGGGTCCTCGGTGACGGCAGGGACGTACTCCGCGCGCCAGGTCGTGAGGGCCCCGACGCCACGCACGTCGAGGACGAGTCGGTCGTAGCAGTCGTGCCGTCCGGTCCGGACAGCAACGAGCGAGGCGCCGGGTGCGGGCAGCGTCGTCGCGCCGTGCTCGACGGTGGAACCCCAGGTGATCCCGCAGTACGGGGCGGCGGCGTGGGCGGGGACGGCGAGTGCGATCGCGGTGAACGACGCCGCGAGGAGAACGAGAAGGCGGATCGGGGTTCGTGTCATGGCGGCCCTCCGGGGTGACGCGCCTCCGACCGATGGTGGCGCAGTCGTCATGATCCGCCGACACGTATGTGAGCACTATGGGCAGCAAGCGCCAGGTACAAATGAATAGCGGGGCGTCAGTTGGCGTGTACTGACGAGTCCATGCGCTCCAGATCGCTCATGAAGACGGCACTTATCGACATGTGCAGGGTTGCTAGCGACCAGTGACGGCGAGGCGTCCGGGGAACCGCGCGGGGCCATCGGGCACGATCACCGGATGGCCCGCAAGAGCGCAGACCCCGAAGCAGCCGTCCGCCCGCCGGGATTCAGTCGGGCCGGGACCCGGGCGCTGGAAGTGGCCGAGAACTTGATCTACGGGGGCATCGCGCTGTTCCTCGTGTTGTCGGCGTTCGTCCTGCTCGCGGTGGCCGGCAAGACCTCCTGGGGGCTGGTGAGCGACTTCTCCCAGGTGCCGCTGCTGGAGGTGCTCGACGTCCTGCTGCTGGTCTTCATCGTCGTCGAGTTGCTCTTCGCCGTCCGCACCACGGTCGAGAAGCGTGAACTCGTCGCCGAGCCCTTCCTGCTCGTAGGCATCATCGCCTCGATCAAGGAGATCGTCGTGCTCTCGGTCGAGGCGGCCGGCGTCCTCGGCAAGGGAGACACGTTCGACGACCGCGTCGTCGAGATCGGGTTGCTCGGCGTCCTCGTCGTCCTGCTGGGGGTGACGGCGTACCTGCTCCGCCGCAAGGAGCGCGAGCCCGACGAAGGTGAGCCGTCTCCCGGTCGGGCCATCCGCTGACGGGGGGGCGTGTCCGACCGACCTGCTCAGTGGACCGGCTGGTCGTCGGGCGGAGGCAGGGTGCTGCCGTCTCGCAGCAACACCGGTCCGACGGGCGCCGAGGTTGTTACCGGTGGCGGCGGCAGCGGACTCGGCGCCGGGGTGGGCTGCGGCGGGGTGGGCAGGGTGACGGTGGAGCCGTACGCCGGTGGTGGGGACGTGGTGGTGGTGTCTGCGACGAGGTCGGCCAAGGTGGGAGCGTCGTCGAGGCGCGGGACGCCGAGCGGCGGCAGGTCCAGCAGGTCCAGCACGGTGCGGCCGATCGAGGAGTGCGGGTTCCACCGGGAATCGAGGACGCGGGGAACGCGGCCGCCGAACATCAGCAGGGGGACCCGGGGGCCGTAGGCCAGTTGGACTCCGTCCGGGGTGTGCTCGACGTTCGGGGTGGCGACATGGTCGTCCCAGCCTCCCCAGTCGTCCCAGGTCAGCAGGAACACCGTGTCGTTCCAGTGCCCCGCGCGGACGACGGCGTCGACGGCCTGCCAGACCTTGTCCTGGCCCTGGGTCACGTCGGCGAGCGGGTGTTCGTCGAACGGGCTGTCGTGCCAGACCATGCTCAGCGCCGGCAGATCGACCGCGTCGGCGACGATCTGGTCGCTGTCCACGATGTTCGCCGACCCCTTGAGCTGCTGGTAGAAGGCGACCGGATAGTCGCTGTTGCCGGTGTATGCCTTCCACGTCAGGCCGTGGTCAGCGGCGTGGCCGGGTAGCGACGGCATGTCCCACACCGGCTGCGGAGCGGTGCGTGGCGGGTTGCGAAGGGTGGGCGACTGGCCGCCGACTATCAGGAGGTGGTTGGGGGTGGAGTTGGTGCCGAACCCGGAGCAGTGGTTCACCAGGAACGCACCGGTCGCCGCCAGGTACCCGTAGAAGGGCAGCACCGTGGCGGTGTCGAACTGGGTACGCGTCGCCGGCGTCGGCCTCCCGGACTGCTGCGCGTGCAGCCATGCGGCGTACGCGGCCCGGTTGTGGGGCGGGTCCTTCGCCGGCGGGTTGGCCTGGGTCGGCCAGTCCGTGGCCACGTCCGCCCCCCAGGCGCGCATCCAGCGGAAGTAGTTGTCGGTGGTGTGGT
The DNA here is from genome assembly GCA_025965695.1 of Blastococcus sp. Classification (GTDB taxonomy): domain Bacteria; phylum Actinomycetota; class Actinomycetes; order Mycobacteriales; family Geodermatophilaceae; genus Blastococcus_B. Next base: position 2,133 of record JAOPWM010000118.1, on the reverse strand, counting down.
TCTCCTGCACGAACACGATGACGTGTGCGATTCGGGCTGCCATCCCTCCAGGGTCGGGACGCTGTCGGGAGCACACAACCCGATCTGGCGCGGGTTCTGGGCATGAGACCGCCGACGGTGCGGCGTCCTCTCACCCCATGGGTCAGGACCGTGCCCTCGGGTGTGCGGGGGGCTACGCAGCCGCGGGGCGGCCGAAACGGTCATACGCGCGCACCCCGGCGGCGGCCAGGATCTGTCGTGGTGTTCGGTTGACCCGACAGTCGGCCGGGCAAGAGTTGAAGTGCTCACGGCGGGGACGGTGTGGAGCCGGAGTCACCGCCGCACGTGTCAGCGTCGAACGTGAGCGGATCACCGTGTCCGCGCCACCGGGTCCGTCATTCGATGCGAGAAGGAGGGACGGCTCGTGACCAACCGCCTGGCCGCCGCCACCAGCCCCTACCTGCTGCAGCACGCGGAGAACCCGGTCGACTGGTGGGAGTGGGGCGACGAGGCGTTCGAAGAAGCGCGGCGCCGGGACGTACCCGTCCTTCTGAGTGTGGGATACGCCGCCTGCCACTGGTGCCACGTGATGGCGCACGAGTCCTTCGAGGACGCGGCGACGGCGGCCCAGATGAACGAGAGCTTCGTCTGCGTGAAGGTCGATCGCGAGGAGCGGCCGGACGTCGACAGCGTCTACATGACCGCTACCCAAGCCATGACGGGGCAGGGCGGCTGGCCGATGACGGTCTTCACGACGCCGGACGGCAAGCCGTTCTACTGCGGCACCTACTTCCCGCCGCGACCGGCCCACGGCATGCCCGCGTTCCGGCAGGTGCTGTCGGCCGTCGCCGAGGCGTGGACGGAGCGTCGCGCCGAGCTGGAGTCAGCCGGCACGAAGATCGTCGGGGCCATCTCCGCCCGGCTGGACCTCGGCGAGCCCGCCCCGCTCACGGCCGGCGTGCTCGACGCCGCCGTCGCGAGCCTGGCGACGACCTTCGACGAGGGCTCGGCCGGATTCGGCGGCGCGCCGAAGTTCCCGCCGTCGATGCTGCTCGAGTTCCTGCTGCGCCACCACGCCCGCACGGGGGACGACGAGGCGCTGCGCATGGCCCACGCGACCCTGGAGGGGATGGCCCGCGGGGGCATCTACGACCAGCTGGCCGGCGGCTTCGCCCGCTACGCCGTCGACGCGCACTGGGTCGTGCCGCACTTCGAGAAGATGCTCTACGACAACGCCCTCCTGCTGCGGGTGTACCTGCACCTGTGGCGTGCTACGGGGCAGGCGTGGGCGCGGCGGGTCGCCGACGAGACGGCGGCCTTCCTCATCCGCGACCTCGGGACACCCGAGGGGGGCTTCGCGTCGGCGCTGGACGCCGACACGAACGGGGTCGAGGGACTCACCTACGTCTGGACCCCCGACCAGCTGATCGAGGTCCTCGGTCCTGACGAGGGCCGGTGGGCCGCCGAACAGTTCCAGGTGACCGATCGGGGCACCTTCGAGCACGGTGCCTCCACGTTGCAGAGGCCGCACGAGCCCGACGACGAGCCCCGGCTGGACGACGTCCGGCAGCGGCTGCTGGCCGCCCGTGCGCAGCGGCCGCAACCGGCCCGCGACGACAAGGTCGTCACCGCCTGGAACGGCCTGGCGATCGCCGCGCTGGCCGAGCACGGCGTGCTGACCGGCACGCCGGAATCGGTGGAGGCGGCCCGACGGGCCGCCCAGCTGATCGCCGGGACCCACTGGGTCGACGGCCGGCTGCGACGGGCCTCCCGGGATGGTGTGGTCGGCCGGCACGCGGGGGTCCTGGAGGACTACGGCGACCTGGCGGAAGGACTGCTGGCGCTGCACCAGGGCACTGCCGAGGGGCGCTGGCTGGACCTCGCCGGGGACCTGCTGGACGTCGTTGCCGAGCAGTTCATCGATCCCTCCGAAAGCGGGCCCCCGGCCTGGCACGACACCGCAGGGGACGCTGAGACGCTGGTGCACCGGCCCTTCGACCCGGCCGACGGTCCGACGCCGGCGGGGGTCGCTGCGGCCGCCGGGGCTGCCGTCACCTACGGCGCTGTGGCCGGGTCACCGCGGCACCGGGAGCTGGGCGAGGCGGCCCTGGCCTCGCTCGCCCGGCTCGTGACCCAGGCACCCCGGGCGGCCGG
>JAOPWM010000051.1 GCA_025965695.1 Blastococcus sp. | reverse complement strand
AGATGCGCACCTCCAGGGCGTTCCCCAGCGCGCCGCGTCCACCGGCACCAGGAGATGGTCCGGCACGGGGTGCGGGTGCCCGACGACCTCGCGATCGTCGGCTACGACGACATCGACTTCGCCGCCGAGCTGGGCCGCTTTTCGAGTCGCAGCTCGTCGTCCGGGAGTCGAGCATTGTCCGTCGAACCAGCGAGAGGACGCCGTGAAGGTCGCACTGGTCGCCACCTGCCTGGTGGACACCCTGACGCCCCAGGTCGCGCACGCCACGGCCACCCTCCTTCAGCGGCTGGGGCACGAGGTCGTCGTCCCGCCCGGCCAGAGCTGCTGCGGGCAGATGCACGTCAACACCGGGTACCGCCGCGAGGCCGTGCCCATCGTCGCCAACCACGTGCGGGCGTTCGCCGGCGCCGAGGCGATCGTCGCGCCGTCCGGCTCGTGCGTGGCCTCGATCCACCACCAGCAGGCCGCCGTCGCGCGGCGGGCCGGGGAGCACGGGCTGGCCGACGACGCCGAGGAGCTGGCCGGGCGGACCTACGAGCTGTCCCAGTTCCTGGTCGACGTCCTGGGCGTGACCGACGTCGGCGCCTACTACCCACACCGCGTCACCTACCACCCGACGTGCCACTCGCTGCGGCTGCTGAGGGTGGGCGACCGACCGATGCAACTGCTGCGCGCCGTCCGCGGGCTCGAGCTGATCGAACTCCCGGACGCCGACCAGTGCTGCGGCTTCGGCGGCACCTTCGCGGTGAAGAACGCCGACACCTCGACGGCGATGCTGACCGACAAGATGGCCAACGTGTTGTCGACGCACGCCGAGGTCTGCACCGCCGGCGACGCGTCCTGCCTGATGCACATCGGCGGGGGGCTCTCCCGGCTGCGCTCGGGCACCCGCACCGTCCACCTGGCCGAGATCCTCGCCTCGACCGAGGACGCCGTGCAGCCCGACCAGTCCACCCGACCGGCGGTGAAGGCATGACGCGCAGAGCGGCCAACATGGCCATTCTGACCGCTGGAGGGCGACCGTGACCGCGGTGTTCCTCGGGATCCCCACCGCTCCCCCGGGCGTCGGACACCTGCGGGGCGACCGCTCCTTCCCGGACGCCGCGCGCCAGGCGCTGCGCGACGGCCAGCTGCGGGCCAACCTCGGCCACGCGACGTCGACCATCCGCGCGAAGCGGGCCGCCGTCGTCAGCGAGCTGCCCGACTGGGCGCAGCTGCGCGAGGCCGGCCGGGCGATCAAAGCCGCAACGATGGCCCGGCTCGACGAGCACCTGATCGCACTGGAGGAGCAGGTCACCGCCCGCGGCGGCACCGTGCACTGGGCCCGCGACGCCAACGAGGCGAACACCATCGTCACCCGCCTGGTGCAGGCCACCGGCGCCGACGAGGTGGTCAAGGTCAAGTCGATGGCCACCCAGGAGATCGGGCTCAACGAGGCGCTCGAGGCGGCCGGTATCACCGCGCACGAAACCGACCTCGCCGAGCTCATCGTGCAGCTCGGCGAGGACAAGCCCAGCCACATCCTCGTCCCTGCGATCCACAAGAACCGGGCCGAGATCCGCGAGATCTTCCTACGCACCATGCCCGGTGTCGACGCCTCGCTCACCGACGACCCCCGGCAGCTGGCCATGGCGGCCCGCGCCCATCTGCGCGAACGCTTCCTGCGGGCCCGGGTGGCGATCAGCGGGGCCAACTTCGCCGTCGCCGAGACCGGCACGCTCGCCGTCGTCGAGAGCGAGGGCAACGGCCGGATGTGCCTCACCCTCCCCGACACGCTCATCACCGTCATGGGCATCGAGAAGGTGGTGCCCACCTGGCGCGACCTCGAGGTCTACCTGCAGCTCCTCCCCCGCAGCTCGACCGGCGAGCGGATGAACCCGTACACGTCGCTGTGGGCCGGAATCACGCCCGGCGACGGTCCGCAGGATTTCCACCTGGTCCTGCTCGACAACGGCCGGACGGCGGTGCTCGCCGACGAGGTGGGCCGCGAGGCGCTGCACTGCATCCGCTGCTCGGCCTGCCTGAACGTCTGCCCGGTCTACGAGCGCACCGGTGGGCACGCCTACGGCTCCGTCTACCCGGGCCCGATCGGCGCCGTCCTCTCGCCGCAGCTGACCGGGGTCGAGGACAACGCCTCGCTGCCGTTCGCGAGCTCCCTCTGCGGCGCCTGCTACGACGTCTGCCCGGTCGCGATCGACATCCCCTCCATCCTGGTCCACCTGCGCGCCGAGCACGTCGAGGCCCAGGAGCGCACCACGGCCGAGGCGGTCGCGTTCCGAGGGCTGGCGAAGGTCATGTCCAACCCCCGGCTCTGGCGGCTGGCCCAACGGGCCGCGGGACTCGGCCGGTTCCTCGCACGCGGGAAGCCGACCCTGCCGAACGCGCTGCCGCCGCCGGCCTCGACATGGACCCGCACCCGCGACCTGCCCACCCCGCCGCGGGAGACCTTCACCCAGGCCTGGGCCCGGGAGCACGGCTCGTGAACGCCCGCGAGGAGGTCCTGGGACGCATCCGCACCGCCCTCGGCGAGAACCGCACGGCAGTGCCGGACGTCGCGCGCGACTACCGGCTGACCGACGGCCGCGACCCCGGCGACCCGGCGCTGCTCGACGTCTTCGTCGACCGCCTGGAGGACTACCGCGCCTCGGTGCTCCGCTGCGGCCCGGGCGAGGTCGCGGCCACGGTGACCCGTGCGCTCGACTCCGGCCTCGGCACCGGGTGGTCGCCCGGCGCCGTCGTCGTGGCGCCGGGGCTCCCGGCGCACTGGCGTCCCGAGGGTGTCGCACCGGACGACGGCCGGCCGGCCGTCGAACTGGCGGGGTCGGCCGCGAGCGTGACGGGCGTGGCCACCGCCGTCGCCGAGACCGGCACCCTCGTCCTCGACGGCTCCCCGCTGTCCGGACGGCGGGCGCTGTCCCTGCTGCCCGACTGCCTGGTCTGTGTGGTCGAGGCGGCGCAGGTGGTCGGCAGCGTGCCCGAGGGTCTCGCCGTGCTCGACCCGGTCGCGCCGCTCACGATGATCAGCGGCCCGTCGGCCACGAGCGACATCGAACTCCAGCGGGTGGAGGGCGTGCACGGCCCGCGCACCCTCGTCGTCGTCCTGGTCCAGGTGCTCCCCGCCTCCTGAACCGTCGGGACAGGTCGCCATGTGCAGCACCGGCTCCCCGCGGCCCTCCTGTTCGGACCGGTACATCGCCCCGCCGGCCCGCTCAGGACCCTCATCGGCATCAGCCGAACCTTGGAGGGGGCAGCCCCGCTACAGGTTCACGGCGACGGTCGCCGCCAGTTCCCGGCAGGCCTCGAGGTCGGCCGGGCCGGGAGCGCCGACGAGGCTCAGCGGTGCGGCGACCTGCTTCCAGCGCAGCGCCCCGGTGATCCGCGCGATGGCGTTGAGGGCGCCCGCCGTGTCGTCGTTGCCGTGTACGTAGACGCCGAACGGCAGGCCGACCGTGGCGTCCAGGCACGGGTAGTAGACGGTGTCGAAGAAGTGCTTCAGCGCGCCGGACATGTAGCCGATGTTCGCCGGCGTCCCCAGCAGGACGCCGTCGGCGTCGAGCAGGTCCGCGGCGCCGGCCGACAGTGCGGGCCGGACGACGAGCTCGACCTCCTCGACGAGCGCGACGCCCTCGCGCACCGCCTCCAGCACCGCCTGCATCGAGGGCGACGGCGTGTGGTGGACGACGAGCAGGCGCGGCACGCCGTGATCATCCCCCGCGGCCGAGCAGGGCGAATGCGTGCGGGGGTACCAGGACCGCCGTCGAGTCGCCGTGCCCGGCCAACTCCGCCTGCCCGGCGAGCACCGAGCCCTCCGACAGCGGGAGGCATACCTCGGCCGGCGCGTCGCCGACGTTGAGGACGACGGCCAGCGTGTTCCCGCCCGACGTGAGCCGGACGGCGAGGACGTCGTTGCTCAGCACGTCGGGTTCCTCGATGGCGGCGTCGGCCACCCAGGGGTGCCGGCGGCGCACGCCGATCAGGAGGCGGTGCAGATCAGCGATGGCCACCGCCTCGGGACCTGGCGGTTCCGCGCTCTCCGGCAACCGTGGCCGGACGGCGTCGTCCCCTCCGGCCCGGTCCTCCTTGACGCCGCGCAGGCCGAACTCGTCGCCGTAGTACACGGTCGGGATGCCGGGCAGCGCGAACAGCAGCGCGAGGGCCAGCGGCAGGTGGCGCCCGTCGTCGAGCCGGCTGGCCAGGCGGGTGACGTCGTGGTTGCCGACGAACGTCTGCGGCAGGAAGGCGCGCACCATCTCCCCGTGCCGGCGCAGCGCGTGCGCCAGCTCGAACAGGTTCCGGTCGTTCAGCGAGCTCCAGACCGCCTTCCACAGCTCGTACTGGGTCACCGAGTCGACGCCGGAGTCTGCGACGTAGCGGGCGTAGTCCCCGTGCAGCACCTCGCCGACGATCCACACGTCGGGGTGCCGGTCCTGGACGCGCGGCAGGACGTCACGCCAGAACGCCGGGGGGACGGCGTAGGCGGCGTCCAGCCGCCAGGCGTCGACGCCGCGGTCGCACCAGTAGGTCATGACGCGGACGACGTGGTCGGCCACCTCCGGGTTGCCGTGGTCCAGCGCGACCAGCGCGGAGTGGCCCTCGAAGTCGCGGTAGCCGAAGCCGTCCGGGCCGGGACGGGAGGCGTCGATGTCGAACCAGGACGCCGCCGGGGCGCCCGGTCCCTGCTCCAGCACCTTCCGGAAGCGCGGGAAGTCCCGGCCGACGTGGTTGAAGACGCCGTCGAGCAGCACGCGCACGCCGCGGGCGTGGCAGGCGTCGATGAGGTCCTGCAGGTCCTGCTCGGTGCCCAGCCGCCGGTCCACGCACAGGTGGTCGACGGTGTCGTAGCCGTGCGTCGAGGACTCGAAGACCGGGCCGAGCGCCAGCCCGTTGCAGCCCAGCCCGACCAGGTGCGGCAGCCAGGCCTGCAGCTGCGTGAGCCGCGGGCGCGCCGCGGCGCCGGGGGCAGCGCCTCCCGCTCCGCCCCCGTGGCCCCCAGCGGGTACACCTGCCACCAGATGGCGTGCCGGATCCAGTCGTCCATCCCCTCACACTGCCCCACGCCGCCCGGATGCCCCCGCGGCGGGAACCGAGGCCACACTGGTCGGACCGCGGGACCGCCTCACCTGACAGTTCGGGTCGGCCCCCGTGCGCCCCGGCCGGGACGAACGCCCCTGCCTCGCGGGCGCGCGCCGGATGTCCACTCCCCCCATGACCATGCGGGAGGTGACGACGGCGGTGGCTCACGTGCTCGTCGGGCTGGGTGCCGCGTCGATCCTGGTGGGCGTTCCCCTGCTGGCCGGGGCCGGCGAGGTCCTCCGGTCGGTGGAGGTCGGCGGCTGGCGGTGGCTGGGCGGCGCCGTCGTCCTGGCGTTCCTGGCCCGGACGGCGACGGCGGCTGCGGGACTCGTCCCCGTCGGCCGCCGGCTCGCGATTGCCCGGACCTGCGGCGCCACGTTGGTCGCCGACGGCGCGACGCTCATGCACGGCCAGGCCGGCCGGCTGTGGAGGGCCGCCCGGTTCCTGGAGCGGGCCGGCGTGCTGCCCGACCGCGCGCACCGTGCGATCGACCGCTTCGCCGTGGGCACGACCGTGGCAGCGGCGGTGGTCGCCGTCGCCTCGCTGGTCGTCGCCCTCGTCAGCGGCCGGCTCTCCGGCTGGCGGCCACCGGCGGCGGTGATGCCGGCCGTTCTCCTGGGCGTCGGCGCCTGGGTCCTGGTCCTCGCCGGACAGTGGCTGGCCCGACGGCGAGCCGCCGCATGCCCCGGCGCCCAAGCCTCCCGGGCATGCGGCGGAACGCCCCCGTGGCGTGGTGGGGGCGGTGCGGCGGGCGGGCATCGCGCGGCATCCCTGGACGTGGGGGGCGCAGGTCGGCTGGTCGGCGCTGGGCCTGCTCCTGGAGGCGGCCACGCTGGTGGCGGCCCTGCAGGGAGTGCGCGGCGGAGTGCCGGTCCTGGACACGATCGCCGTGTACGCCGCCCTGCGCCTGCTCTGGTCGCTGCTGCCGGTCACCGGCGCACCGGGGGCGGCCGACGTCGCGCTGCTCCTGGCGCTCACGGCTCTGGGCGCCCCCTTGGCGAGTGCCTGCGCCGCCGTGGTGACGTCCCGGTTGCTGGCCTTCTGGATCCCCGCGGCGCTCGGCTCGGTGCTGTCCACCGGGTTCGAGCACCGGCTGCTCTCATGACGCGGACCCGAGACCGCACTCGTCGCATGGGCGGTGGCGGTGGCACCGTCGGGTCGTTCGAGCGCTCGATCTTGCGGTTCGTCAACGGCCTGCCCGACGGCTGGCGGCCGGCGTTCCACGCATTCCACCTGCTGGGCGTCCTGGGGGCGCCGCTGGTGGTGGCGGCGGTCGGGCCGAGCTCGGGCGTGCCGTAGTCACGAGGGCGACCGGGACACGCCGGGAGGTGCCAGACCGCCGTGGCGGGTCCCCGCCGGCCCGCAGAATGCCTGGCATGCGACCGGCGCCGACCCCCGACCGACCACGGCGCACGGCGCTCCTCCGGCGGTCGACCCTGGCCGGGATCCTCGTCGTGGCGCTCGTGGCCGCGGCCGTCGTGCTGGTACGGGAGTCCGACCGCCCCTCCTGGCTCGACGCCGCGACGCTGCCGACGGAGGCCGCACCGACGCCCCCCACAGCGGCGGCCGCGAGTGCATCGCTCGCCGCTCCCCGCACCGTGCCGCTGTCCCCTGCCGCCGACTGGCACACCGCGTCGCCGCCGGGCGCCCGGATCGAGGGGTACGCCGACCGGACGAGCGTGCTGCCTGGGAGGTCCGTCGCCTTGCGGGTGTCGGCCACTGCCGGGTCGTTCACCGTGTCGGCGTTCCGGATGGGCAGCTACGGCGCCGAACAGGCCGCCCTCGCGTGGCGGGGAGGTCCGTACCCGACCGTGGTCCAGCCCGCCCCGGTCATCGCGCCGGACACGCGCACCGTGACTGCACCCTGGCAGGCGAGCGCCACCGTGACCGCGACGGACTGGCCGCCCGGGGCATACCTGCTGCGACTGGAAGGCGCCGACGGCGCCCAGAGCTACGTACCGCTGACCGTCCGCTCCCCCACCACCGTCGGCCGCATCGTGCTCGTACAGGCCGTGACCAACTGGCAGGCCTACAACAGCTGGGGCGGCTCGAGCCTTTACCACGGGCCGGACCGCAGAATGGAGACGCGCTCCTACGCGGTCAGCTTCGACCGGCCCTACGCGGAGCAGGCCGGGGCGGCGGACTTCCTCGGCAACGAACTGCCGTTGGTCACGTTCGCCGAGAAGCTCGGCATCCCCCTGGGCTACGCGACCGACGTCGACCTGCACGACGACCCGCGGCTGCTCGTCGGTGCCCTCGCCGTGGTGTCGCCGGGGCACGACGAGTACTACTCGACCGGGATGCGCAACGCTCTGACCGCCGCGCGGGACGCCGGCACCAACATCTTCTTCCTGGGCGCCAACGCCGTGTACCGGCACATCCGCCTCTCGCCGACCGAACTCGGCCCCGACCGGCTGGAGACCGACTACAAGGATGCCGGGATCGATCCGGTCACCCGCACGGATCCGGGCGAGTCGACGGCGCAATGGCGGCGGCCGCCGGTCTCCCGTCCGGAGAGCGAACTGGTCGGCGGCTTCTACCAGTGCAACCCCGGCCGGGCGAAGCTCGTCGTCGCACCCATGCTGTCCTGGCTCACCGAGGGGATGGGCCTGCAGCCGGGCCAGGAACTGGGCGTGCTCGTGGGGCCCGAGTACGACCGGGTCGATCTCCGCGTACCCACACCCCATCCGCTGCAGGTGCTGTTCCACTCCCCCGTCCGCTGCACGGGACAGGGGGGCATCGACGACGCCTCCGACGTCACCTACTACACGACGCCCAGCGGAGCCGCCGTCTTCGACTCCGGCACCAGCAAGTGGGAGTGCGCCCTGGACGACGAGGCGTGCGACACAGCATGGGGTGACCCGGCGACCTTCCAGGTGGTCCGGGAGGTGACCCGCCGGCTGCTGATGGCCGCGACGCTCGGCCCGATCGGGGGGAGGCACCCGGCCATCGACACGACCGGCGGCCCGCTCGGCCGCGACGACGGCATCGGAGGGATCGCCGCGGCCGGCAGGTGACCGGGGCGTCCGCCACCTCGCCGGCCCGAGCGGTCGAGACGTCTCACGGACCGCCCGATCGACGGACGGCGGAGGCACGGCGGATCCAACCCCCGCGGGTCCTGCTCAGTTCGGGTCAGGCCAGGTGGACCGCAAGGGCCGGGCGCACAGGCGGAGGTCCCGTCCGTCGTTCCCGGTTGCGAGCCGCCGGGGGCCGCACACCGTTGGCTCGCCGGACGGGGCGCGCCACCGGCCCGTCCTCCAGGAGCAGCCATGGCGTCAGGATCGGCCGCTGAGCAGACAGCACCGGCACGGCGGGACCGCACACACTGGCTCTACATCGCGGTCATCGCGGCGGTGATCCTGGGCATCCTCGTGGGCTTCGTGTTCCCCGAGTTCGCCGTCGGCCTCAAGTGGTTGGGCACGGCATTCGTCGCGCTGATCAAGATGCTCATCGCCCGGTCATCTTCTGCACCATCGTGCTCGGCATCGGCGCCGTCCGGCAGGCTGCCAGCGTGGGCCGGATCGGCGGTCTGGCCCTGGGCTACTTCCTGCTGATGTCGACGGTCGCCCTGGCCATCGGGCTGGTGGTCGGCAACCTGCTGCACCCCGGCGAGGGCCTGCACCTCTCCGTCGCGCTGCGCGGGCGTCGGTCTCATCGTCGGCATCGACCGGTTCATGTCCCAGGCCCGGGCCCTGACCAACTTCGCGGGCAACGCCATCGCCACGGTGCTCGTGGCCACCTGGACCCACCAGCTCGACCGGGAGCAGTTGTCGGCCGCGCTCTCCGGCGAGAGCCCCTTCGACGAGTCCCGGATGATCGACGACCACGCCGATGTCCGACAGCCCGACCCAGTCCAGGCCCCTGCCGCCCAGGCCTCTGCAGACCGCGATGTCGCGGAGAGGGTCCGCTGACCACGCCGCCCGGCGCCGGGACGACGAGTCCGGGTCAGGAGAGGCAGCGTCGAGGCGATCCGGTCGTGCCGGAGCCGTTCCGTGCGCCGTGACGCAGCCTCCTCGCCACCAGGGACAGGGCAGCAGAGCCGGTAGCGCCGCCGATGGACTGTCGGTGAGCGCTGCCCGGGGTTACATTTTCTCGGGAGTGGAGCGGCTCAGTCGTTCATCTGGTGGCCCCGGACCCGGCGACCTCACCGAGGGTGGGAGTTTCCGTGGTCGATCGCATCGATGCCGAACCCGTCGAGGTTCTCGCTGCCGACGGCAGCGCGCTCGACGGTGCCGATCTGCAGGAACCGCTCGTCGCGGTCGCGCCCGTTCGGGAACGCCGGGCGTGTGCGTGGCGGTTCCCTTCCACGGGCGGGAGCGTGCGGCGCGTGCGGCGCGCGCTGCGCCCCTTCCTCGCGCAGGCCGAGGTGCCTGACGACGAGACCGACGACCTCGTCCTCGCCGCCTGCGAGGCCGCCGCCAACGGCCTCGAGCACGCGCTGCAGCCGACGGAGCCCTTCTTCGACGTCCACGCCGAGGTCGACGGCGGATGTGTGGAGATCGTGATCCGCGATTACGGCCGGTGGACGACAACCCGCACTGCCCGAGGTGACCGGGGACGTGGCCTGCGCATGATGACGATGCTCGCCGCCGTCACCCTCACGTCCGGACCGCACGGGACAACCGTGACCTTGCGCAACCTCCGGCGTGCCCAGCCGGCCGGTCGACCGTGACCGTCGGGCCGCGCATGCGGCGGTAGCGTCCGGCCGGCCACCGAAACCGCCGGGGGCGCGGTGGCTCGCCGTGCGCGGCCACCGCAGTTCGGACGGCGGCGCGCAGGGTGGAGGTGAGCATGACGTCGGTCCGGGTCGCTGAGATCCTCTCCGCCGTCTGGGCCGACTCCCCTGACGGATCCGGGCTGCCGGCCCTTCTGGTGCGGGCCTGCGCCCGGGCGCTTCCGGTGAGCGGCGTCGGACTCGCGCTGATGACCGAGAAGGGGCCGGCAGGGACCGTCGCGGCGACGGACGGCGCCGCGCTGGAGCTGGAGGAGCTCCAGTTCACCCTCGGAGAGGGTCCCTGCGTGGACGCCTCACAATCCGGGCGCCCCGTGCTCCAGCCCGATCTCGCCGCGACTGCGCCGCGCCTCTGGCCGGCCTTCGCCAGCGGCGCCTTGGCGGCCGGGGTGGCGGCGGTCTTCGCCGTCCCCCTGCGCGTGGGCGCGATCCGCGTCGGCGTCCTCGACCTGTACCGGGACTCCCCCGGAGCTCTGGATCTGGCGGACCTCACAGAGGCTCTCTCGTACGCCGACGCCGCGACCCAGCTCCTGCTTCACCTGCAGACACTCGCCACCGCCGACGCGGCGCCGCTCGAATCCCTCTCCGTGATCGACGACCGGGCCGAGGTCCACCAGGCGACGGGCATCGTGTCGGTGCAGGCTGGTATCGGCCTGGCCGAGGCCCTCGTGCTGTTGAGGGCGCGGGCCTACGCCGAACAACGACCCATCGGCGAGGTGGCACGGGACGTGGTGCACGGCACCGTCGATCTCGCCGAGAATGGCGACGTCCGCTGACACCGGCCGGCGCAGCTGGACCTCACGGACAGGCCCGGACACGGGCGGGCAGGAGCACAGGATGGCGCGGGAACAACGCCTCGCCCAGGTCTTCGTCGAGCTGGCGGACACGCTGGTCGAGGAGTTCGACGTCGTCGAGTTCCTGCAGACCCTCACCGAGCGCGCCATCGAACTCGTCGACACCGACGCCGCCGGACTCATGCTCGACAACCAACGCGGCCGGCTGCAGCTGGTCGCATACACCGACGAGTCCACCCGGCTGCTCGAGTTGTTCGAGCTGCAGAACCGGGAAGGGCCGTGCCTGGACTGCTTCGGGACGGGGCTGATCATCCCGAACATCGATCTGGCCGACGCCCGGAGCAGGTGGCCGGTCTTCGCCGACGCCGCGCTGGGACTGGGGTTCAGCACCGTGCACGCAGTCCCGCTGAGGCTGCGGCGTCAGGTGATCGGCGCCCTCAATCTGTTCGCCGTCGATCACTCGCCGCTCAGCGACGACCATCTCGCCGTCGTCCAGGGCCTGGCCGACGTCGCCACGATCGGCCTGCTGCACGAGCGTGCCGTCCGCGATCAGGTGATCCTCGCCGAACAGCTGCAGGCGGCCCTGAACAGCCGGATCCTCATCGAGCAGGCGAAGGGCGTGCTCTCGGCCCGGGCCGGGATCGACGTCGCGGCCGCGTTCCAGCTCATGCGCTCCCACGCCCGGCGGTCGGGGGAATCGCTGACGACCATCGCCGAGGCCGTCGTCTCAGGGTCCCTCGGCGCCGCCGATCTGCAGCCGGCCGACACGCCCTGACCGCGGCGCCTCAGCCGGGAACCCGTGCCGGGCGCTCGTACCGGAGCAGGACCACACCGTTGCCGAAGGTCCGGGTCTCCAGGAGGCTGAGTGCGGCCGGCGCGTCCGCGGGCCGGAACAACGGGGTGCCGCGGCCGAGCAGGACGGGATGCACGTAGAGGCGGTACTCGTCGATCAGGTCGTGCCGCCGGAACGTGTCGGCGAGGTCGGCCCCGCCGACGGCCATGTCCCCGCCGGGCTGCTCCTTCAACCGCCGGATCTCGTCGGGGACGACGTCCCGGACCACCGTGGCGTTCCAGTCGGCCCGCTCCAGCGTCCGGGAGAACACGACCTTCGGCATGTCCCGCCACATGCGCGCGAACTCCACCATCGGCGGCGAGCTCTCCGGATCGCTGTCGGCCGTGGGCCTGAACCCGGCCATCAGCTCGTAGGTGACCCGGCCGTCGAGGAAGGCGCTCATGGCACCCAGTACCTCGTTGAACTCCGCATGCACCTCGTCGTCCACCAGGTGCCAGTCGAGGTTCCCGCCCGGCCCCTCGAAGAAGCCGTCCATCGACACCGACGTCATCAGCACGATCCGCCTCACCGCGGCTCCCTCCGTCTCACCCGGGCACCCTGACCCCAGGGCCGCGCCAGTGTGATACCGACGGCTGCCGCCGCCCCGGGGATCGTCGACGTCGTGGACGGCGACCCGCTTCGGCGCAGAGCCTGCGGTGGCTGATGGAGGAGCCGGCCGCCGTCGGGCTGCGCCACGGGCCGCCACCGCGCCGCTGACTACGCTGCGCGCTCGGCACGGGAGAGGCGGTGCGATGACCGGCAGCGGCGAGGCGACCGGCAACGGCCGCCCGTGGGCGCGGTTCGACGACCTCCGGGCCGGGACGGCGCTGCGGTGCCCGCCCCCCTTCCGGGTGCTCACCGCGCACACACCTGACGACGTCGTCCCGGTACTGGCCGAGGTCGAGCGGGCGACCGCCGCCGGACACTGGGCCTTCGGCTACCTCGGCTACGAGGCCGCGGCCGGCCTGGACGCGGCACTGCCGGTCGCTGCGGCCGATCCGGACGGGCCGCCGCCGGCCTGGTTCGGACTCTGCGGACCACCGACGGACGTCCCCCCGGTCGACGTCGCGCCCACTCCCCGTACCGCGCCGCTGGACTGGCAGCCGGACTGCTCCGACACCGACCACCGCCGCGCGGTCGACCGAATCCGCGAGCACATCGCGGCCGGCGACTCCTACCAGGTCAACCTCACCGACCGGCTCCGGGCGCGGTTCGACGGCGACCCGGAGGAGCTCTACGCCGGCCTGGCCCGGGCGCAGCGCGGTGCGCACCACGCCTACCTGGACCTGGGCCGGCACGTGGTCGCCAGCGCCAGCCCCGAGCTGTTCTTCGACTGGGACGGCGAACGGCTGCGGACCCGTCCGATGAAGGGCACCGCCGCCCGCGGCCGCACCGCCGACGACGACCGGCGGCTGGGCGACCGGCTGCGGGCCAGCCCCAAGGAGCGGGCCGAGAACCTGATGATCGTCGACCTGCTCCGCAACGACCTCTCGCGGGTCGCCCGGGTGGGCAGCGTCGACGTCCCCGGCCTGTTCGTGCTCGAGCGTTACCCGACCGTGTGGCAGCTGACCTCGGAGATCACCGCGCGCACCCGGGACGACGTCGGACTGGTCGACGTGTTCCGCGCGCTGTTCCCGTGCGGCTCGGTCACTGGCGCACCCAAGCGCGCCAGCATGCAGCTCATCCGGGACCTGGAGCCAGGCCCGCGCGGCGTCTACTGCGGCGCGATCGGCGTGGTCGCACCACCCGGGGCACCGTTCCGGGCGCGGTTCAGCGTGGCCATCCGCACCGTCGTGATCGACCGGGTCTCCGGTACGGCCGTCTACGGCGCGGGCGGCGCCATCACCTGGGGCTCGGACCCGGCCGCGGAGCGGGCCGAGCTGCTGGCCAAGGCCGCGATCCTCTCCGCTTCCGCGGTCGGGACGGTAGACACGTCGCCATGACCGCCGCACCGCCATCCGTGTCGTGGCCGTCCGTGGCCGACCTCGCCGCCGAGGAGGAGGAACTGCAGTTCACCTCCTTCACCAACGACGACGCCTGGGAGCTCGGGACGGCGCTGGCCGCCGCCGCCCGGCGGCAGCGGGCCCCGGTCGCGATCGACATCAGCCGAAACCACCATCAGCTGTTCCACGTCGCGCTCCGAGGCGCGACGCCGGACAACGACGCGTGGATCGAACGCAAGACCCGCGTCGTGGACCGGTTCGGCCACAGCACGCTCTACATGCGTCAGGCGAGCGTCGAGCTGGGAACGACGTTCGAGGAGGAGTACGGCCTGGACCCGCTGCGGTACGCCGCGCACGGCGGGGCGTTCCCGGTGAGCGTGCGCTCGGTGGGCCCGATCGGCGTGGTCGTCGTCTCGGGGCTGCCCCAGCTGGAGGACCACCGGATCGTCGTCGCCGCGCTCCGCGCACACCTGGGCTGAGCCTCCGCGGTTCAGGCCTTCGCGTCCTCCGCGAGGGTGTGGGCCACCAGTGCATTGGCTCGCGACTGCGCTACCGGGCGGACCTCCCAGGCCCCGGAGAGCCGGTGACCGGCCTCGCAGACCAGCTCCAGGTGCACCGGCGCACCGCAGTCCTGGTGCTGCAACTCCAGCGGCGGCGGACCGTCGGCCAGATGCGTGTCGCCCCACTGCATGAGGGCCACCAGCGTCGGATAGAGATCGCGGCCCTTCGTCGTCAGCCGATACTCCTGCCGCTGCCGCTCACCCTCGGCCTGGTACGGGACCCGGCGGAGGATCCCCTGCTCCACGAGCGTGGCGAGCCGGTCGCTCAGCACCGCCTTCGGTGCTCCGAGCACGCGCTGGAAGTCCGCGAAGCGGCGCACCCCGAAGAACGCCTCCCGCAGGACGAGCAGGCTCCACTTCTCACCGACGACGGCCAGCGTCCCGGCGACGGAGCACCGGGAGCGGTCCCACAGGGCTTCGCTCACGACCCCAGCATAGAACTCCTGAGTTCACTTGACGAACCTAACTGTCCCGGTGCACAGTTCGTCTCACGAACTCAGGAGGCCGGAGTGGACATCGCCGTCGCAACCAGGCCCGTGCAGCCCGACGACCGGGTGCTGTTCCGGCGGCTGTGGCCCCGACTGTCACCCGACACGGTCTACCGCCGCTTCCACGCCCCGCTGCACGGACTCCCGCCCGAGGCCGTCGAACGCCTGGTCACCGTCGACCACGACCTGCGCGAGGCCGTGGTGGCCCTCGTCGGCGGAGAGATCGTCGGCGTCGCCCGGTACGACCGCTCCGCCGACGACCCCGCGACCGCGGAGTTCGCGATCGTCGTCGAAGACGCCTGGCAGGGCGTCGGCCTGGGCCGCCAGCTCCTGGTGGAGCTCATCGACCTGGCCGCCGACCGCGGCGTACGCGCGCTCACGGCCACCGTCCAACGTGACAACGACGCTGTGATCGGGCTCATCCGGCGCCTGCTGCCCCGCTCCACCTTCTTGTCCGACCTCGACGTGTTCACCGTCGGGAGCCCGCTCCTCCGGGCACCGTCCCGGGCGCCCGCCGTCACCCACCGCTGACACCGGAAAGGTTCCACCATGACCAGGCTGCGCACCGTCCTCGCCCGGCGTCGCTCGATCCGCGCCCACCTGCGGGAGGAACGCACGCTGCAGCGGGCGTTCGCCACGGCCCCTACGCAGGAGTCCGCACACGAGATCGCCGCGCTCACCGCCCGCCGCTGACGCGTAGGCGCCTCGTCGATCGCGCGCGTCGACGCGTGATGTACTGCAAGGGTCTCCGCAAGCACCGTCGCATGAACTGCGCGGCATGGTCCGTAGAGGCATTCCCCGGCACCGACGGCACTGGGCCGTACCGCGGCCGGCGGCTGGATGGGAGCAGTGAACAAGTGGCAGACCCCGTGCAGCGGCGGTTCGCCGCCGATGGTGTCGAACTGGTGGCCGACGAGTTCACCGCCGACCACTCCCGCGGGACGACGCTGTTGACCCACGGCGGCGGCCAGACGCGGCACTCGTGGAAGAAGGCCGCCCGGACCCTCTCCGAGCGCGGCTGGACGTCGATCACGCTCGACACGCGGGGCCACGGCGACAGCACCTGGGCACCGGACGGCGACTACTCGATGGACGCCCTGATCGCCGACCTGGTGACGGTGACCACCGCGCTCGACCAGCCGCCGGTGCTGATCGGTGCGTCGATGGGAGGGGTCACGTCCCTCGTGGCGGCCGGCGAAGGTCACCTGGTGGCACGGGGACTGATCCTCGTCGACGTCGCCCCGCGGATCGAACCCGCCGGCGCTGCGCGTGTCCGGGACTTCATGACAGCCAATCCCGAGGGGTTCGCTTCGCTGGAGGAGGTCGCCGACGCCGTCTCGGCCTACAACCCGCACCGCGAGCGCTCGGCCAGCGTGGAGGGTCTCAAGCGCAACGTACGGCTGAGGGGCGACGGCCGCTGGTACTGGCACTGGGATCCCGCACTCATGCGGCGTGAGGACGGCGGCGACGACGACGAGACCCGCGGCGTGCTCAACTACGAGCGGCTCCAGCACGCGGCGCGTGCCCTGACCATCCCGACTCTCCTGGTCCGCGGTCAACAGTCCGACGTGGTCAGCGCGGAGGGTGCGGCCGAGCTCGTGGAACTCGTCCCCGGCTCGCGCTTCGTCGACGTCCAGGGCACCGGCCACATGGTGGCCGGCGACGACAACGACGTCTTCACCCACGAGGTGCTCGGCTTCCTGGGCGCCCTGCCCCGCTGACGGCTGTCGGCACTCCGGTTCGCCACGACGACCAACGGCTCTGCTGATCCCCCGCTCTGGTCAGCGCGCGCCGTCGGGACCGGCGTCGGCCTCCTGCCGGCAGGCGAAGAGGAACGCCGGCGGCACGTTCATCACCGAGATCCGGCGGCGGACCGACGGGAAGAGCCGGCGCAGCTCCGACTGGATCAGCGGCGAGTACTGAATGACGAGCGCGACCCCGCGGGGCGCCAGCGCCCGCGGCAGCGACTCCAGGATGCGCTTCCGCAGCCCGGGCTCGAGCGACGTGAACGGCAGCGCACAGACCAGGACGTCGGCCTGCTCGCCGTCCAGGTGCTCCTGCAGGTTCTCCGCCGAGTCACACACGACCTGCAGGCGCGGGTCGTCGAAGCGCTCCTCGAGCAGCCCGGCCAGCCCAGGGTCGATCTCGAGCGCGACCAGGTGCGCATCCGGCGGCATGCGCGCCAGGATCTCGCCGGTCTGGACGCCGGTACCCGCGCCGAGCTCGACGACCAGGCCGGCGCCGGGCACGTCGCCGAGGTCGAGCATGTCCCTGACCGCCTGCCGGCTCGTCGGCAGGATCGCCCCCACCTGACGCGGATTGGCGGCGAAGGCGCGCAGGAATCGCAGCCGATCGCCGAGTTGCTGGTTCATGCGGCCTCCGGAGCCCGTGGAGCGGGCCCCTGCCCGACCCTCGGCATGCACGATGACACGGCTACCCGCCGGGGTGCGACTGCTGGCGCGACTGCGTCCAGGGTGGGAACCCAGCGGGTGAGGACCGGGCCGCGGTCGGCACGCCGGACGTGCCGGATAGCCAAGATCGCTTCCGACAGCGTAGGGTTCATCCCGGTCGCTGTTGTGCCTCTGCCTCGTTCTTGAACGTCCGCAGTCGTCTCTGCCTGACGTTCCTCTCGGTCCTGCCGGTCGGTGCGGCGGCCCGGAGACCGGCATCTGCCGGTCCGGACACCCCTGCACGGAATGAGAACAGCATGGCTCAGGGAACTGTGAAGTGGTTCAACGCGGAGAAGGGCTTCGGCTTCATCGCCCAGGACGGCGGAGGCGCTGACGTCTTCTGCCACTACTCCGCCATCGCGTCCGAGGGCTACAAGTCCCTCGACGAGGGCCAGCAGGTGGAGTTCGACGTCACGCAGGGCCAGAAGGGCCCCCAGGCGGAGAACGTCCGCGCGATCTGATCCACCGGATCTGATCTCCCGGAACGGGGGTCACGGCGCTTCGCGCCGTGGCCCCCGTTCTGCGTTCCCCGGCGGCCGGCCTCCACCGACGACAGCCCTCAGGGCACCTCGTCGATCTCGATGAAGTACGGGCTGCCGGGCACGTAGCCCACCACCGGCAGGTTCTCCCCCGCGAGCCGGTAGGCGGAGCTGAACGCGTGCGGGCCCGCGGCCAGACCACTCACGTACCCGACGGTGGTGAAGGGCGAGGAGACCCGGAACAGTTCACTCGCGCCGATCGGCCCGGCACTCCCCGCGTCGAACACGGTGTCGAGCAGCGGGACGGCCACCCCGTCCACGCTCACCACCACTGTCGCGGTGAAGGTCTGCAGGCCGAACCCCGTCTGCCCCTTGTCCCGGTAGGTCACCCGCAGCCGGGTGTCCGCCGCCTCCTTGACGAAGTCCGCCGACCGCAGCACGTGCGGCAGGTCGACCCGCACCCAGTACTCCTGGACCTGCCCGGTGAAGACCTGGGCGCCCACCGGCGGTCAGCCGGTCTGCCGGGTGGTGAGGGCGGCTTCCTCGAGCCGGTCGGCGAGCTCGCCGAAGGCCGCCGAGAGCCGTTCGTCGGCGATGCCAGCCGCGTAGGAGCCGAACACCACGGCGGCTTGCGCCTGGACCCCCTGCGCCATCCGGTCGACGTCCTCGACGATCGGGTACGGCTCCCCGGGCGGCCAGGGGTGCGGCCAGTGCCGCGGCCACGGGATCACACCGGGCCGGGTGGGGCACCAGTCGTCACCGACCTCCTGAAGCACCTCGCGGGCGTCGCGCCCGGCGAACTGGGCGGCGATCACCGCGGCGGCCACCGCCCGCGCCGCGGCCAGCGTCTCCAGCCGGAGCAGCTCGTGCGGCGGCAGCGGCTGCGGGTTCAGCGCCACGTCGTCGCCGCGCCGGTAGCCAGCGCGCACTGCGTCGTCCAGCACCGGCACGTTCGGGTGCACCAGCTCCCACAGCCGTGGGTCCAGACTGGCAAGAAGGCGCAGGACACTCGTCGATCGGGCCATCGCGCACCGGCTCTCCGGAAACGTCGACGGCCGGCCAGCCGTCGTCGCGCGGACGCTAGCGCTGTCCTGCGGCCCCGCACAGTCCCCTCTGCACGACATCTCGGCGGCCCGGCGCGGCCAGTGCATGTCGGGCCCGTCGGAGGGCCGCCGTAACGTTCCGGGGTATGAGTCGCTCCCACCCTGAACTCCGCACACCGCCGGCCCTGCCCGAGGGCGGCCTGCGCGTGATCGCGCTGGGTGGCCTCGGCGAGATCGGTCGCAACATGACCGTCTTCGAACACGCCGGCAAACTGCTGATCGTCGACTGCGGCGTGCTCTTCCCCGAGGAGCACCAGCCGGGCATCGACGTCATCCTCCCCGACTTCACCTCCATCCGAGACCGGATGGACGACGTCGTCGCGATCGTGCTCACCCACGGCCACGAGGACCACATCGGCGGAGTTCCCTACCTGCTGCGCGAGCGGCGCGACATCCCCCTGGTCGGCTCGAAGCTCACGCTGGCGTTCATCGACGCCAAGCTCAAGGAGCACAAGATCAAGCCGGTCACCCGCGAGGTGGCCGAGGGCGACGAACTGGCCTTCGGCCCGTTCGACCTCGAGTTCCTGGCAGTCAACCACTCGATCCCCGACGCCCTCGCCGTGGCCATCCGCACCGCCGCCGGCCTGGTGCTGCACACCGGTGACTTCAAGATGGACCAGTTCCCCCTCGACCGTCGGATCACCGACCTGCGCGGCTTCGCCCGGCTCGGCGAGGAGGGCGTCGACCTCTTCCTGACCGACTCGACCAATGCCGAGGTACCGGGCTTCACGATGTCGGAGGGCGAGCTCGTCCCCGCCATCGCGAAGGTGTTCCGCGACGCCCCCAAGCGGGTCATCGTCTCCAGCTTCGCCAGCCACGTGCACCGCATCCAGCAGGTGCTCGATCAGGCCCACGCGCACGGCCGCAAGGTCGCTTTCGTCGGCCGGTCGATGGTCCGCAACATGGGCATCGCCCGCGACCTGGGCTACCTGAACGTCCCCAAGGGCCTGGTCGTCGACCTGAAGGTCCTCGAGAACCTGCCGGCGAACAAGGTCTGCCTCGTGTGCACCGGCTCGCAGGGCGAGCCGATGGCCGCGCTGTCGCGGATGGCCAACCGGGACCACGTCATCCGGATCGAGGAGGGCGACACGGTGCTGCTGGCCAGCTCGCTCATCCCCGGCAACGAGAACGCGATCTACCGGGTCATCAACGAGCTGACCCGGTGGGGCGCGAACGTGGTGCACAAGGGCAACGCCAAGGTGCACGTCTCCGGGCACGCCAGCGCCGGCGAGCTCGTCTACTGCTACAACCTCGTCCAGCCGCGCAACGTCATGCCGGTGCACGGCGAGTGGCGGCACCTGCGGGCCAACGGCGACCTCGCCATCCGCACCGGGGTCGACCCCAGCCGGGTGGTGCTGGCCGAGGACGGCGTCGTCGTCGACCTCGTGAACGGCCGGCCCACGATCACCGGCAAGGTCCCTGCGGGCAACGTCTACGTCGACGGGGAGACCGTCGGCGGCGCGACCGAGGCGCACCTGAAGGACCGGCGCAACCTCGCCGAGGAGGGCGTCATCACCGTGGTCGCCATCGTCGACGCCGACACCGGCCGGCTGGCCGAGCCGCCGGACTTCCTCGCTCGCGGCTTCGTCCACGACGAGAACACGTTCAAGGACGTCGAGCCGCTGATCGAGAAGGCCCTGGCCCGCGCGGCCGAGGAGGGCGTGGGTGGGGCCATCCAGCTGGAGCAGCTGATCTCGCGGGCCGTCGGCCAGTGGGCGCACCGGACCTACCGGCGCAGCCCGATGATCATCCCGATCGTCATCGACGCCTAGCCGACGCCGGCCCGGCGCGGGGCGCAGGTCCGCCCGGCGACGGCGCCGGTCCCGTCGCCCGGGCGGCCCGTCCGGGAGAATGTGGCGGTGAGCGCGGAGACGATGTTGCTGCTGGTCCTGGCCGGGGTGGCGGTCATCGTCGCGGTCCGCTGGGTCGCCGAGCGGACCGGACTGCCCGCCGCCGCCCTGCTGACCCTCGTCGGGATCGCCTACGCCCTCCTGCCGGGGCCCAACATCACGCTGCAGCCCGACCTCGTCCTGACCCTCGTCCTCCCGCCGCTGCTCTACAGCGCCGCGTTGGACTCCTCGCTGACCGCGATCCGCCGCAACCTGCGCACCGTGGTGAGCCTGTCGGTGCTCCTGGTGCTGGCCACGGCCCTGCTGATCGGGATCGGCTTCGATCTGTTCGTCCCCGGCGCGACGCTGGCCGCCGGCATCGCGCTGGGTGCCGCGGTGGCGCCCCCCGACCCGGTGGCGGCGCTGGCCGTCGGTCGCAGGGCCGGCCTGCCACCGCGGCTGATCACGCTGATCCAGGGCGAGGGGCTGCTCAACGACGCCACCGCGCTCACGATCCTGGCCGTCGCCGTCTCGGCGGCGCGCGGGAACGACTTCTCCGCGCCGGCCGCGCTCGGTCAGTTCCTGTTCGCATCCGTCGGCGGTGTGGCTGTGGGCGTGGGTGTCGCCTACGGCATCCGGCCGCTCCGTCGGCTGCGCAGGGACCCCCTGTCGTCGAACGCGGTGTCGCTGGCCACGCCATTCGTCGCCTACCTGCTCGGCGAGTCGCTGCACGTGTCGGGCGTGCTGGCCGTCGTCGTTGCAGGGCTGATCATCGGCCACACCAGCCCGAGCTGGGTCTCGGGCGCCAGCCGGCTGCAGACCGACGCGGTGTGGCGGCTGGTCGACTTCCTGCTCGAAGGCTTCGTCTTCCTGCTGATCGGCCAGCAGTTGCCCACCGTCATCCGCGGCCTCGGCGAGTACGCCACCTCGACGATCGTCACGGCGTCCGCGATCACCGTCGGCGTCATGCTGCTGGTGCGCCCGCTGTGGCTGTGGCTCACCGAGCACCTGCCGCAGTCGCTGCACACGCGGCTGACCGATCAGGATCTCGACGGGGACGGTGAACCGGACAACACACCGCACGATGGCCGAACGGCCCCCCCGGGGCGGCTCTCCGGCCGCGAGATCGTCGTCCTCAGCTGGGCGGGCACCCGCGGGGTCATCAGCCTGGCTGCGATCTTCACCCTGCCCATGGTCACCGACGACGGCAGCCCGTTCCCCGACCGCAATCTGTTGCTCTTCTGCGCCTTCCTGGCCGTGCTGGTCACGCTCGTCGGGCAGGGGCTCACCTTTGCCCCCCTGGTCCGGGCGCTGGGTCTGCGTGCCGACGAGGCGGACCAGGCACGGCTGCGCAACGAGGCACGGGCAGCGTCGGTGGAAGCCGCGCTGTCCCGGCTCGACGACATGGAGGCCGAGCAGCACGACGACGTCGACGACCGGGCGATCGCCGGCATCCGGGCGCAGCTGCGCACGCGCCTGGCCCGATACAAGCGCCGCCTGGACTTCCTGGACAGCGCCGAGGCCGGCGAGATCCCGCTGTCGCCGGAGTACGAGGCGGCCCTGCGGCTGCGGCGTTCGGTCATCGAGGCCCAACGCGGGGAGCTGCTGCGCTGGCGCGACGTCGGCCGGCTCCCCGACGAGAGCCTGCGCAAACTGGAGCGCGAGCTCGACCACGAGGAGGGGCTGCTCCCCTCGCGGAGCACCCGCTGACCCCTCCCCGGAGACGGTCAGCCGAGGCGCTCCTCGAGGTGCACGGTCACCGTGTCACCGGCCTGCTTCCCGACCGCCTTCCGGACGTCGGCCCGCACGGGCAGCTTGTG
Organism: Blastococcus sp.; assembly: GCA_025965695.1. Classification (GTDB taxonomy): domain Bacteria; phylum Actinomycetota; class Actinomycetes; order Mycobacteriales; family Geodermatophilaceae; genus Blastococcus_B. The sequence continues at coordinate 16,026 of JAOPWM010000051.1, read as the reverse complement.
CGTGCCGTCGCCCAGCGCCATGAAGGAGCTCTCGAACGGGTGCCCGTCGACGCTGCCGCGGACCTTGACCAGACCACGGGTGCCGAAGTACTCGGCGGACCCGGGCATCTGCACGTAGGTCCAACCGCCCGCGGCCGGGCTCTGGACCATCGTCGCCGTGAACTCCGCGTCGAGCGGCCCCTGCCTCCCCTCCGACTGCGCAGTTGCGGCCATCCCGACTCTCCTCCCGGCGACGCGACCCCGTCATCCGCACAGACCGGCCATGGCGTCGGAACTCATCTACCGGCGGTAATAAACCTCTCCGGCGACGGCCCGCGGACCTGCGCGGACGGTGACGTACGGTGCAGGAAGTTGGGATGGACAACCACGCCGTGAACCCCGGCTCGACGCTCGCTGCCTCCGGAGGCCCCGTGACCGCTCCCCGCCGGCTGCTTCCGGTCCTGTCCAACCTCCCGCCTGCCCCGCGCCGCCCCCACTCCGGCGCGCCGACCCGGATACCGGGATCGGTACGGCGCACCGGGCACTGGAACATGACCTGGCCCCAGGGCATCGACACCGACATGCACATCGACGCCCGCGCCCGCGACCTCGTGACCACGAGCGACGGCCGCCCTCACGAGGCTTCCACCGCCTCCCTGATGGTGGTCGTCGACCCGGCTCGCCAGCTCCGCTCGCTGTCCGCGATGCCCGCGCGCGCGGACCTGGACGCGCTCGTCGGCGTCCGGGGCGGCAGCGGATTCCGCCGTCAGCTGCAGGCGCTCATGCCGGACGAGATGACCGCCGGGACCTTGCCCTACTTCCTGTTGGACGACATGCCGGGCGTCACTCTCGTCGGTCCGTTCGCCTGGCGGCTGTGGCCGGAGACGGCAGGGTTCTACGCGGGCGGTACGCACCGGGGCCCGGGCTATGACATGACGGGCATCTGTGCCGGTTTCCGGCCCGACGGCCTGCCGATCCAGCGGATGAACCGTGGTGAGGACCCCCAGCACAACCTGGTTCCGGCGCTCGACCTGGACGAGCCGAGCGATCCGCTGGCGTGGCATGAGATCCCCGCACCGCCCGGGGACTCGCCGATGCTCCGCCGCCGTCGCCGGATCGACGTCGTCGACGGTCCAGAACTGGTCGTCGACTCTGTCTTCCGCGACAGCATGTGGAGCCCGGACGGTGTCGAGACCGTCGTCCACGAGTACGGGCTGCACGTCCGCATCGACCGCGGGTCGATGCGACTGACGGCCATCTCCGCCGATCCCCGGGTGCTCCCCTTCCAGACCTGTCCCGCGGCCGCGTCGAACGTCGACCTCCTGCTCGGGGAGTCCGTGGAGTCGCTGCGGCACCGGGTCCTGGAACTCGTCGTCAGCACCGACGGCTGCACCCATCTCAACGACGCGCTGCGCGCCCTCGCCGAGGTTCCGGTCCTCGTGACCGAACTCGCTCGGGCCGACCAGCCGACCTGACCGGAAGAGAGAAATGACGACCGACATCGACCTCGCGGCGGCCGACCGGCTGCTGACCACCACCCGGGCGGTTCGGAAGCGCCTCGACCTCGATCGGCCGGTCGAGCGACAGGTCCTGCTCGACTGCATCTCGGTGGCCCAGCAGGCACCGACCGGTGGCAACAGCCAGCGCTGGGGATTCGTCGTCGTCACCGACGCCGAGAAGCGTCGCCGGATCGCCGAGATCTACCGCGCGGCGTCCGGGGACTACTTCGAGCAGTCCAAGGACCGGGCACTGGCCAAGGGCGACCAGCAGACGGCGAGGGTGTACGACGGCGCCGCCTACCTGGCCGACGTGCTCGACCGGGTCCCCGTCCACGTCATCCCGTGCATCCGGGCCCGCTTCCCGGAGTCCGGGATGTCGAGCACCGACGCTGCGGGCGTGTACGGCTCCATCGCCCCGGCCGCCTGGAGCTTCCAGCTGGCACTGCGCGCGCGGGGCCTGGGCTCGGCCTGGACGACGATGCACCTCTACCGCGAGCGGGAGGTCGCCGACCTGCTCGGCATCCCCGAGAACGTCACCCAGGTGGCGCTCTTCCCCGTCGCCTACTACACCGGCGACACCTTCTCGCCGGCCGCGCGTGCGCCCGCCGACACCGTGACCCACTGGGACGGCTGGACCGCTCGCTGATCCCCGCGCCGTCGGGGGACGACGGACGACCGGAAGAGGAGACAGATGTCGGACGACGACGCTGCGGACGAGTTCTCCCTGCTGGCGGAGAACGCCGAGGAAGCCGGCATCCCGGTTGATGACCTGCCGGCCGTCCGGCGCGTCATGGTCGAGACACCCGCGGGCGGGCTGAGCGCGCTGCGGTGGGGTGACGAGCCGCCCCGCCTGGTCCTCCTCCACGGTGGCGGTCAGAACGCGCACACCTGGGACACGGTGATCCTCGGCCTCGGCGTGCCGGCACTAGCCGTCGACCTCCCGGGGCACGGGCACTCCGCGTGGCGGGAGGACGCGGACTACTCCCCGGCCACCAATGCCGCCGCGGTCGCCGCGGCCCTGTCCGCATGGGACGTCGGGAGCGTTCCGCTGGTGGGCATGTCCCTGGGCGGCCTCACCGCGATCGCGCTCGCCGTACGATTCCCGGAGACCGCCAGCCGGATCGTGGTCGTCGACGTCACGCCGTCGGTGCTCGCGCGGGTCGCCCACATGAGCACGCGGCAACGCGGCACGACGGCGCTCATCGGCGGCACGGCGGTCTTCGACGACCTCGACACCATGGTGGACGCTGCCGCGGCGGCCGCACCGCAGCGGCCCCGGGCGTCGATGCGCCGCGGCGTCCTGCACAACGCCCGCCGGCTGCCCGACGGTCGGTGGACCTGGCGCTACGACCAGCAGCAACGGGCAGACGCGACGGCCTACGAAGCACTGTGGGCCGACGTCGCGGCCGGACCGGTACAGATCACGCTCGTGCGCGGCGGCGACTCCCCCTTCGTCGGCGACGAGGACGTGGCGGAGTTCGTCCGCCGTTGCCCGGACCTCACCGTGGAGGTCGTGGCCGGCGCCGGCCACTCGGTGCAGTCTGACCGGCCCCGCGAACTCGCCGCGGTGCTGCGCACGGCGCTGCAGCTCGGTTGAGCCGCTGCCGGCGAGGACGTCCGACACCGGCCGGACCCTCCGGACGGCGGCGCCGGTCCGGCCCGATTCAGGTTCCTCATTGACCTGATGATCACCGCACGGCCATGATGCGGGACACGGCGCCGACGCACCTCTGCTGGTCGGCCGGGACGCTCCACGGGGAGAGATCCACGCGTGAAGATCGGCATCGAGATCGACTGGCAGCGCCGCAGGTTCGACGTCAACCGCACCCGGGTGGAACTGGCCGACCGGCTCGGCTACGACATGGTCTTCTGCGCCGAGGCGCACGGCTCCGACGCGCTGACGCCGCTGGGCTACGTCCTGGCCGCGACCGAGCGGATCGGCGTGGGCACCCGGATCGCCCAGAACACCTCGCGCTCGGCCCCCGCACTGGCGATGGCCTTCCAGACCCTGCGGCACATGGCCGGCCCCGACCGGGAGATCATCGCCGGCCTGGGCAACTCGAACCCCGCGATGACCGAGGGCTGGCACGGCCGGCCCTGGACCTCCCCGTACTGGCGGATGCGCGACTACGCGGCCATCATGCGCAAGGCGTTCCGCGGGGAGCCCGTGGAGCACGACGGCCGCGCGATCTCCATCCCGTACCGGGAGCCCGACGGGCAGCCGACCTACCCCGCCATGCAGCCCCTGCTGGAGACCGATCCCGACATCCCGATCATGTTCGGCGGAGGCACCGAGCTGATGACCACGAACGCGGCCGAGGTCGCCGACGGTCTCATGCCCAACGGCAGCTGGTCGCCCGGGATGATGAAGGTCTACCGGCCGATGCTGGAGAAGGGCTTCGCCAAGCGGGCGACCCCGATGACGGTCGAGGACTTCCCGATCTGGGCGCACGTCGACGTCCTCGTCACCGACGACGTCAAGGCCGCGATGGGGCAGTTCAAGGAGTACACCGCGCAGTACGTCGCCTGGGGTGGCGGCAAGGGTGGCCTGTACACGCACATGGCCTGGCGCGGCTACGGCGACGCCGCGGACCGGATCATCGAGCTGTACCTGGACGGCCGGGTCGCCGCGGCGGAAGCGGCCGTCCCCGACGAGTACATCGACGAGTGCTGGCTGATCGGTCCGCTCCCCCGGATCCTGGAGCGCTGGCGCTCGCGCTGGATCGACGACGGCTGCAACCTCATCGTCCGGACCGACAACTGGCCCTCCGCGAAGCCCGCCGACGACTCCGTGTACGAGCCGCTGCTGCGCGCCCTCCGCACCTGAACGACGACGAGAGAAGGAGCTGACATGAGCGCCGTCCAGGACGAGGTTCCCGGCACGGAGGTGGCTGCGCAGGACGTTCTCGCCGGGACGCGGTGCACCGTCACACTGCGCGTATCCGACGTGTCGGACTCGGTCGCGTGGTACCGGCGGGTGTTCGGCTGCGAGCCGGTCTTCCAGAACGTCGACCGGAACCTCGACGGTCAGGCCACGGACGTCGCCGGGTTCCGCCTCGGCGGCGTCGTCATCTGGTTGTCGCCGCTGAGGCCCGACGAGACACGGGATCCGGCGGAGAACGACCGGAGCCCCAACCTCGCGTTCATGACGTCGCGCGACCTCGTCCCGTTGCGCGCCGAACTCGTCGCCCGGGGAGCCCTGACCCGCGACGACGAACCCATGCACGGCTTCCCGGCCGGCGCCGACGGGGTCCGGCGCGGCCTGGACGCCGAGTTCTTCTACATCTACGACCTCGACTGCAACCGCATCGAGTTCTGCCGTCCGCTGCCGAGATGAGCGCCACTCCCCCGACTGGACGCGCGACGAGCGAGTCCGAGGACCCCGTCACCGTCGCGGTGGACGGCGACGGCATCGCACTCGTCACGCTCAACCGGCCGGATCGGCTCAACGCCCTCCGGGGCCGTGACATCGGAGCCCTGTCGAGGGCCTACGCCCGTCTGGACTCCGACGACGACGTGCGGATCATCGTCCTGACCGGCGCGGGCCGGGCCTTCTGCTCCGGAGCCGACCTCTCGCGGGCCGGCGGTGCGTTCCAGACGCCCAAGCAGGGCGGGCACTACCGCTCGTCTCCGGCGCGGCCGATGGCCTTCCAGCTCCGCAAGCCGGTCGTCGCCGCTATCAACGGGCACGCGATCGGCCTCGGCATGACCCTCGCGCTGCACTGCGACTTCCGCTTCATCGCCGAGGAGGCGAAGTGGGGCGTCGTCCAGGTGCGCCGAGGTGTGGTGCCCGACGCCGTCTCGCACTGGACCCTGGTGCGCTCGGTCGGTGTCGCCGCTGCGGCGGAGGTGCTGCTCGCCGGTCAGCTCTTCCCCGGCTCCGATGCGGTGCGCCTCGGCGTGGCCTCGCGCTGTCTGCCCGCCGCCGACGTCCTGCCCGCCGCGCTGACCTTCGCCCGGGACATCGCCGTCGAGGCTGCGCCGCTCTCGCTGGCCATGTGCAAGCGGATCCTGTGGACGGCGGCGGACGGCACGCTCGACGAGGTCGATCGCCTCGAGTCGGAGGCCCACCAACTGCTGATGGGAGCGCCCGATGCCTTGGAGGGCGGTGCCGCGGCCTTCGAGAGGCGTCCGCCGCGGTGGACCGGTCGGGTGACCCGCGACTGGCCGACGAGCGGTGGCTTCAGCGCGCTCCCGCCCGTGGACTGACGTGTCGGCGCTCAGCCGCCCGTACCGCCGCGCGCTTCTCGGCGAGCAGTTCGTTGTGCCGGGCGTACATGACGCTCGCCTGGCGCCGGCACGGCGGGTGGCAACGCCTGACCGGTGTCCCGGCTCGGCAGGCAGACGGTCACGTCGGCGAAGAACGTCTCGACGGCGCCCTGATTGGTCATCATCATCTTCAGGTCCACGACCGTGCGCCCGTCCTCGTCGCGCTTGCCGACGACACTGCCGGACAGGAAACTGCACGTCCTCGCGGTAGTTGAACTTCCGCATCGAGTCCAGACTGCCGCACCACGAAGCCGTCGTCCCCGGCCCAGTCGGTGGCGTAGTGGTGAACCAGCACTGCCGCATGACCCCGTAGTCGTGGGCCATGGGACTACCGATGGCCTGCGCCCGGTCGGAGTCCCCATGCAGCCGCTGGGCGACGTCCGGGACGCCCTGCTCGTTCTTGACGATGAACGCCGGGATGCGCCTGCGGTTCTTGTAGGCCAGGCATGAGGACTTCAGTCCGTAGGGCACGAAGCCGTAACCCCGGCGTGGAAGGCCGCGACCTCCGTGGTGGTCAGCGGCCCCTTGACCATCGCCGGCAACGGGTCACCGACTGCGACGTCTTCCCAGAACCGCGGCTCCGGGCCCCGCCGCTGCTCGGCAGCGTAGGACGCGTCGATGCGCGTGAGGTCCTCGTCGGTGTAGTGCGCGGGCTCGATGGCGTCGTTCTTGCCGCGCTCACGGGCCAACTTATTGAGTATCAAAATTGCGTTTTCCTGGAACTGGCAGGGTCGGATCGTCCCAATACCGACCGGCGGCGGTCCGCCCACTCGGTGGCGAGAGGAAGCAGGAAACGATGTCGTCCGCAGTCGAACGGCGGTTCCGCGCCTCCGATCTGGAGCTCGCCGTCGACCGGTTCGCCGCGGACCCGGCGCGGGGCGATGTCCTGCCGCGGGGCGACGTCCTCCTGCTGCACGACGGCGGCCAGACCCGGCACTCCTGGCGGCGGGCCGCCCGCACGCTGGCCGGGAACGGATGGGTCGCCACCACCCTGGACGCGCGAGGCCACCGGGACAGCGGGTGGGCGGCCGACGGCGACTACTCCATGGACGCCCTCGCGTCACTGGTGGCGGCGGGCGAGGGCCGGGTCTCCGTCCGCGGCCTCGTCCTGGTCGACATCGCGCCCCGGATCGAGCCGGAGGGAGCCGCCCGGATCGTCGCCTTCATGCGCGCCCATCCCCAGGGCTTCGCCGGCCTCGAGGAGGTGGCCGACGCGGTGGGGGCCTACAACCCGCACCGGGAGCGACCGGCCGGCCTCGAGGGACTCAAGCGCAACGTCCGGCTGGGGGACGACGGCCGGTGGCACTGGCACTGGGACCCCGCCTTCCTCGCGCAGGACGGGAGGCGTACGAGCGCGCTGCTGGACCACCGGCGGTTCGTGGACGCCCCGGTCGATCGCCGTCCCCACGCTGCTCGTGCGCGGCCTGCAGTCCGACGTCGTGAGCACCGACGGCGCGGCGGAACTCCTCGAGCTGATCCCGGGGGCCCTCGTCGTCGACGTGCACGGGACGGGCCACATGGTGGCCGGGGACGACAACGACGTCTTCACCCGGGAGATCCTGGGCTTCCTCGAGGGGCTGCCCCGGTGAGCGGTCGTGCCATGGGAGATCCTGACGGTCGACCACCGTTCCCAGGAGTGCCGATGACCCGTCCCCTGTCCGAGCTCGTTGCCGCCCCCGAATGGTTCCAGCGGGCCGTAGCGGTGGCGCCGGAGCACCGGGACATCGAGGTCGAGGGCACGCGGGTCCGCTACCGGGCCTGGGGCGACCGCAGCCTGCCGGGCCTCGTGCTGGTCCACGGCGGTGCCGCGCACTCGGGGTGGTGGGACCACATCGCGCCGCAGTTGCACTCGCACCGGGTCGTGGCGCTCGACCTCAGCGGGCACGGCGGCAGCGGCCGACGGGACGGCTACGACATTTCGACGTGGGCCCGTGAGGTCGTCGCCGTGGTCGAGGCCGAGAACCTCGACCGCCCCGTCGTCCTCGGCCACAGCATGGGCGGCTGGGTCGCGCTGACCACCGGGGTGGAGCATCCCGGGACGGTCTCCGCCGTCGCCGTCATCGACTCACCCCTCGACCGCCAGCCCCCCGAGGAGGAGCGCCTGCGCGCCCGGAGGCGACCGCACCGCCCCTACCCGAGCGCGGAGGAGGCGATCACGCACTTCCGGACCCTCCCGCCGCAGGACGTGCTGCTGCCCTACGTCCGGGAACACGTCGCCCACGGGTCGCTGCGGCACGACCCCGAGGGGTGGACCTGGAAGTTCGACCCGAACCTGTGGGGGCAACGCCCTCTGCTCACGCAGTTGCTCCCGCAGCTGACCTGCCCCGCGGCGCTGTTCCGCTGCGAGAAGGGATTGGTCAGCCCCGAGATGGCAGGCGAGATGGCCGGGCTGGTCGCCGGTGGGCTACCCGTCGTCGACCTCCCCGACGCCGGTCACCACCCGATGCTCGACCAGCCCCTCGCACTGGTGACCGGGATCCGCACGCTGCTGGCGTTCTGGCCGGACGGCGGCCCGCGACTCGGCTGAGCCGCCGGCTCAGACCTCCCGGTCCAGCGCCGCGTGGCCCCGCTCGACCAGGTCGGGAACCATCGCGCCGAGGCGCTCGAACCCCTCCCCCACGGTCAGGCCCTGCTGGGCGCGGTAGTGGATGCCCTCGAAGATCGCGGCGATCTTGTAGAACGCGAAGCCGAGGTACCAGGACAGGTCTGTGAGATCCCGACCCGTGCGCCGGGCGTACTCGGCCACCAGGTGCCCGCTGTGCGGGAAGCCAGGGACGTCGCCCGGGACCGCCGCGACGGGGCTGTCGAGGCCGCGGATGCCGTCCCACCAGACCGCCGTGGACGCCAGGTCGGTGAGCGGGTCGCCCAGGGTTGCCATCTCCCAGTCGAGCACGCCGCGGATGTGCCCGGTCGCCGGTTCGACGACGACGTTGTCCAGCCGGTAGTCACCGTGCACGATCGCCGCGTCCTGCCCGGCCGGGAGCCGCTCGGCGAGCCGCTCCCCCAGCCGCTCGAGCTCCGGGAGCTCCCGCACGTGCGACGCCGCCAGCTGCCTCGCCCACCGCTTGAGCTGTCGCTCCAGATATCCGGCCGGGCGGCCCAGGTCGGCTAGGCCCACCTTGCCCGGGTCCAGCCTGTGCAGCCGGGCCAGGATCTCGACGAGCTCGTCGGCCAGGGCCGTGGCCGCCGTCGTGTCGAATTCCTCCAGTTGCTGCCGCTCGCGCAGCACCACGCCGTCGGCGAAGCCCATGACGTAGAAGGGCGCGCCAAGCACGTCGTCGCCCGCGATCGCCAGGGGGCGCGGTACCGGAACGTCGGTCGGGTGCAGCGCGCTCAGCAGCCGGTACTCCCGGCCCATGTCGTGCGCGGTCTCCAGGACGTGGCCGAGCGGCGGCCGGCGCAGCACCCAGCGGTCCCGCCCGTCGGTGAGCAGGTAGGTCAGGTTGGAGCGCCCGCCGGCGAGCAGCGTGACCTCCAGGGGCCCCGCCAGCAAGCCGGGAACGGCCTCCCGCAGGTACGCCTCGAGCCGTGGGACGTCCACTCCGGGCGGGCTCACCATGGTGGGCACGACACTCCTTCGGGTCCGGGCGGGCGCCGGGACGGGATCATCGCCGACCGCCCGGTGTGACGTCGCAGGGCCGCACTGCCTACTGTCGCAGGCAACCCAGCGCTCGGTGGATTCAGGAGACTCTATGACCGGCTACGAGCTGCCCCCACCCTCCCCCCGCGCCCAGGAGCTGCACGACGGCATGGTCGCGTTCATGCGGGAACGCGTGCTGCCCGCCGAAAGCCGCTACCTGGCGGACCGCCGGGCCGCCGGCCCCGAGGGGCACGAGGTGCCGCCCGTCATCGAGGAGCTCAAGCAGGAGGCCCGGGCACGTGGGCTGTGGAACCTGTTCCTGCCGTCGGAGTCCGGGCTCACGCAGCTGGAGTACGCGCCCATCGCGGAGCTCTCCGGCTGGAGCAACGACCTGGCGCCCGAGGCCATCAACTGCCAGGCCCCGGACACCGGCAACATGGAACTGCTGCACCTGCTGGGCAGCGAGCAGCAGAAGCGGGAGTGGCTGGAACCGCTGCTGGCCGGCGAGATCCGCTCGGCGTTCGCGATGACCGAGCCCGAGGTCGCCAGCAGCGACGCCACGAACATCGCCACGCGCATCGAGCGGGACGGCGACGAGTACGTCATCACCGGCCGCAAGTGGTGGACCAGCGGCGCGATGGACCCCCGCTGCGCGGTCCTCATCGTCATGGGCAAGACCGATCCGTCGGCGGCCGTGCACCGGCAGCAGACGATGGTCCTCGTTCCCCGCGACACTCCGGGGGTCACCGTCGTCCGGGACCTGCCGGTGTTCGGTCACCACGATCAGCACGGCCACGCCGAGGTGCGCTTCGAGCAGGTGCGGGTGCCGGTGAGCAACGTCATCGGCGAGGAGGGCGGTGGCTTCGCCGCAGCGCAGGCGCGGCTCGGCCCCGGCCGCATCCACCACTGCATGCGGGCGCTCGGTGCGGCCGAGCGGGCGCTGGCCCTGATGGTCGACCGGGCGCAGCGCCGGGTCGCGTTCGGCAAGCCGCTCGCCGAGCAGGGCGTCGTCCAGCAGCAGATCGCCGAGTCGCGGCTGGAGATCGAGCAGGCCCGGCTGCTCTGCCACCGGGCGAGCCACGTCATCGACACCGCCGGCAACAAGGCCGCCCGAGACCTCGTCGCGATGGCGAAGATCGCCGTCCCCCGCGCGGCCACCCGCGTCATCGACCGGGCGATCCAGGTGCACGGCGGTGCCGGCGTCACCGATGTGACGCCGCTGGCCGCCATGTACGGCTGGCACCGGGCGATGCGACTGTTCGACGGCCCCGACGAAGTCCACGTCCGTGCCGTCGCCAAGGCAGAACTCGGCCGGACGCCGGTGCTGCCGCCCCAGGTGGAGGAGGCCCGATGAGCGCCGTCAGTTACGAGTTCACCGACGGCGCGGCCCGCATCACCCTCTCGGCCGGCGACAAGGGCATCCGCTGAACCAGGAGATGGTCGCGGAGCTGTTCGGTGCCGTTCGGCGTGCCCGTGCCGACGACGCCCGCGTCGTCCTGCTGCGGAGCGAGGGCAGGATCTTCAGCGTCTAGGGCGACGTGCGCGGCTTCGCCGCCGCGGACGACCGCGAGCAGTTCGTCGACAACCTCGCAGAGAGCCTGAACCGCATCGTCAGCGACCTGCACCGCATGAACGCGGTCGTCGTCAGCGTCGTGCAGGGCATGGCCGCGGGTGCGGGCGTGCCGATCGGGGCGGCGGTCCGCCACGAGCGGGCTGGTGGCAGGCTTCTTCGCCGCCCACGCGAGGGTGGCCGTCGTGGTACCCGCGGCGATGCCCGGCAGGTGTCGGGCGGAGGCGTCCTCGTCACCGGCCGCCGGCAGGGCGGTCGCGGCGAGGCCCACCGTCGGGAAGAACGGACCGGCGTACAGCCCGGCGCGAGCTCCTCGAACACCCCGCCGAGCTCGATCGCCGTGGCCCCGCCGCCCCCGAACCGCTCCGGGACGACGAGACCGGGCAGGCCGAGTTCCGCCATGCGCGCCCAGACGTGGGGATCAAGGCCGGCGTCGGTGGCCATGAGCCGGCGGACCTCCACCTCGTTCGACCACTTCGCCAGGAAGTCGCGGACGACTCGCCCCAGCTCCTCGGCGTCGTCGCGGGAGGGAACTGTCATGGCGGCCCTCGTCTCTCGGTCGTACGTCGAGCTGTCACCCGGTGCGGGCAGGGCAGCTGATCCGGTCGATTCAGCTGCTCGTGGAGTCCTTGCCGGTGAACCGCTCCCGGGCGGTCGCGAACGCCCCACCGAGCACGAGGTGCGTGTTGGTCAGCCGATCGATGTGCCGGGCGGTACCCCGGTCCACCTCGGCGGCCAGGTCCACGGCGAGCTTCGCCGCGCCGAGCGCCTCCGCCGGCAGGGCGATGATCTCCCGGACGCGCTCGTGCACCGCCGCGGCGAAGCCCTCGTCGGGGAACACCTCGTGCACCAGCCCGATGGTCAGCGCCTGCTGCGCGTCGACGCTCCGGCCGGCCATCGCGATCCACTTGCCCCAGTGCGGCCCGACGAGCCGGGTCAGCCGGCTGGTGCCGCCACTGCCGGCGATCACGCCGAGCTTCACCTCGGGCAGCTGGAAGCGGGCGCTCTCGGCGGCGAACCGGAAGTCGACCGAACAGGCCATCTCCAGCCCGGCGCCCAGGCACGGCCCCTGCGCCGCGAGGACGACCGGCTTCTCCACCGCCTCGAACTCGTCATAGAGCAGGTGGTGTCGCCTGTAGTTCGCCCGGAAGGCCGATCCGGTGCCGGCCGCCGACAGCGGCGAGGGCGCCCCGAGATCGATTCCCGCGGAGAAGTACCGCCCGGCCGCGGTGATGACCAGCGCCCGCAGGTCCTCTCGGGCACCGAGCTCCCGGACTGCACCCCAGAGCACCTCGGTGATCTCCGGGCTGATGGCGTTGAGCTTGGCATCCCGGTCCAGGACGACGGTCAGGATCCCGTCAGCCTCCTCGGTACGAGCGTGCGGCCGATCCCCGGTCACGTCAGACCTCCCCGTCTGCCGGCGCCGTGAAGCGACGGCGCAGCTCGAACTTCTGGATCTTCCCCGCCGGCGTACGCGGCAGTTCGTCGACGACCTCGACGCGCTCGGGTGTCTTCTGCCTGGCCAGCCCGGAGCCGGCGAAGTGCCGGCGCACCTCCTCGAGCCCCAGCCGCTCCCCTGGGCGAACCACGACCACAGCGCAGACGCGCTCGCCCATCAGCGGGTCGGCCAGACCGACCACCGCCGCGTCGAGGACGGCGGGGTGCTCGGCGAGCACGTCCTCGACCTGCTTGGAGGAGATGTTCTCGCCGCCGCGGATGATGATGTCCTTCTTCCGGTCGGTGATCGTCAGGTAGCCGTCGGCGTCCATGCGTCCGATGTCGCCGGTCCGGAACCAGCGTCCGGGCAGGAAGGCGCCGGCGTCGAGTTCCGGGTCCGCGTAGCCGAGGAACAGCTCCCCGCCCCGGCTGGCGATCTCGCCGTCGGTGCCGGGAGGGAGATCGTTCCCCTCGTCGTCCACGATCCGGACCTCGGTGCCGGCGATGATGCGGCCGTCGGTGTTCGCCCGCTTCTCCAGCGGATCGTCGGCGGTTCCGGTGCTGATCGTGGGGTGCTCGCTCGACCCGTAGCAGCGGTAGGCCCGGAGGCCGGCGGCTTCGGCCCGCACGATCAACGCCGGGGGGACGCCGGCCGCACCGGTCATGAACTCCCGGAGGCTGGCGAGGGTCGCGGTGCCACGGGCCTGCTCGTCGAGCAGCCCGATCAGCTGGACCGGGGCGCCGACACCGTAGGTGAGCCGATACTGGTCCACCAGCCTTGCGGCGTGCGCCGGGTCCCAGGTCTCGAGCACGACGGTCGACGTGCCGTGGACGAGGACGCGCAGCAGGCCGAGCAGCCCGGCAACGTGCCCTGCCGGGAAGATCGCCAGCTGACGGAGGTGGCCGTCCTGGTCACGCTTGACCGCCGGAGAGAAGACCTCGGCGAGCAGCGACCGGTGGGAGTGCTGGACGCCCTTGGGGTCCGAGGTGGTGCCGGACGTGTACACGAGCATCGCGCATGCGTCGCGGTCCAGCACCGGCGCGGCGAAGGGCCCCGACAGATGACCGGTGAGATCGGCGAATGCGACGGCGCCCTCGATGTCGACAGGAACGGCGTCCGCCACCACGACGACCGTGCGCAGCGCCGGCGGCCGATCCATCTCGCGGAAAAGCGCCGCCGCGTGCTCACGGCCGTGGAACGTGGCCGGCAGGACGAGCGCGACCGCGGCCGACTGACGGAGGATGAAGGCGAGCTCGCGGGGGCCGTAGATCTGCACGATCGGCAGCAGGACGGCGCCGCACAGCGCGACCGCGGCCTGAGTGATGGCCCCCTCGTACGTGCTGCCCAACTGCACCGCGACGACGTCCCCGGGCCCGATGCCCTGACCCTGCAGCCCGCCTGCCACCCGTTCGGCCTCGGCGACCAGCGCACCGAGGGTCGTCTCGCGGACGCCGTCGACGGCGGCGAAGACCACTTGCACGCCGGAATGCTCGGCTGCACCACGAGAGATCTGAGCAGCCAGGGTCGGCTCTCCGGCGATCGCGGCCGATCCGGTTTCTACGGCCCTGTTCATCGGTGCGCTCCTCTGCGTTGGGCGGTCTCGTTCGGGTTCCGGCGGTCCAGAGAACAATCCGTGCTCCCGCAGGTCATCGATCGGTGACTCCTCGTTTGCTCGTTGCTGCCCGCGCACGGCTCAGCGGCCCGAGCTCGGACCGCAGTGCGCGGGCCGCGTCGTCCTCACGTTGCAGTGCCGCCCGCACGAGTTCGGCCCGGCCGGAGCGGAGCAACCTCTTGGCCGCCGCGACCGCTGCCGGCGGCTGGGCGGCGATCTCGCGGGTCAGGGACCGGAGCTCGGCAGGGAGGTCCCCGGTCGCGCAGCGCCGAGCCGCCAGCCCCGACCGCACGGCTTCGGAGGCATCGATCCAGCGGGAGGTGAAGAGAAGCTCGGCCGCCCGCTGGGGACCGACCACCGCCGGAAGCAGGACGCTGCTGGCCGCCTCCGGTGCCGTCCCGAGGGCGGCGAAGGGCATCCGCAGCCGCGCGTCGTCAGCGACGAGGACCACGTCGGCGTGCAGCAGGAGAGTCGTTCCGAAGCCGACAGCGGCACCGCGCACGCCCGCGACGAGGGGCTTGGGGAACTCGGTCAGCGCCCTCAGCAGGACGGCGAAAGCGTCCCGGAACTCGTCCTGGTCGGCCGCGTCCGCCAGCGCGTCGAGGTCGACCCCGCTCGAGAACGCCCGGCCGGCACCGACCAGCTCCACCACCCGGACCGTGTCATCAGCCCCGGCCGCATCCAGGGCGGACGCGAGCGCGCGGTACGACGACGCAGTGAAGGCGTTCAACCGCGCCGGACGGTCCAGTGTCACGGTGCGGACACCGTCGTCGTCCGCGACGCGCACGCCGTCACCCGTCGGATCGGCCCCGCGGGCAGGGTCGGTCACTTCCGCTTCCCGATCCCCATCGCCTGCGGGGCCCCCGTCGTCATCCGAACGACTTGTCCTGTCCGGCGAGGATCTCGGGGATCGGGACGTAGGCCGGCATGCTGAACCCGTGGCGGCGGTGCCAGTTCGCGCCGTCGATGACGAAGTTGTGGCCTGACACGTACGCGGCGTAGGGCGAGCAGAGGTAGGTGGCCGCCCAGCCGAGCTCGTGCAGGCGGCCGACCCGCCCACCGGGCACGCTGGCCGCGCGGGCGACGGCCTGCTCCTCCTTGCCGTCCCCCCAGTGCGCGTCCTGGTCCTCGTGCGGGAAGACGCCGGGCGCCATGCTGTTCACCCGGATGCCGTGCGGCCCCCACTCGACCGACAGGGTCTGGGTCATGTTGGCGACGCCGGCCTTGGCGGCTGCCGAGTGAGCCGCACCCGGCCCACCGGTCCACGCGTACGTGGCCCCGATGTTGAGGATCGCGCCGGGCGCTCCCAGCGCGATGCGGCGTCGCGCGAAGGCGCCCGAGCAGAAGAACGTGCCGTCCAGCACGATCTGGGTGACCGCGCGCCAGGCGTTCGGGCTCATCGACTCGGCCGGCACCTGGAAGTTGCCGGCCGCGTTGTTGACCAGCACCGAGACGGCCCCGAGCTCGGCCTCGATCGCGTCGAACGCCGCGTCGACACTGGCCGCGTCCCGGATGTCGGCACCGACGCCGAACCCGCGGCCGCCGGCCTTCTCCACCGCCTCCACACCGGCCGCCCGGTGCTCGGGGTTGCGGCTCACGATGGCCACGGCCGCGCCGAGCCGGGCGAACTCGACCGCCATCGCACGCCCCAGGCCTGTCCCGCCTCCGGTGATCAGGACGACGTCACCGGCGTAGGTGCCCGCGGGAAGCATGGGCGTACCGGCGGGGGGTGGCTCGGGCAACGGCATGGGTCCTCGTTTCAACAGCATCAAACAGTGCACTGTTTCTATCTCTGTTGACACCGTCTTGTACAGCCCTGCCGCCGACGCGTCCCGGCACGGACGACGGGTCGCCCACGTCTCCGTGCTCGTCCCGCGCCACACTCGCCCGGGCCGGACGGTGGTCGGAAGGGCCTGGCTGTCCGCCGCATCGAATGGCAGAACGGCGTTCTTTACAAGCGGTGTCTTGTTCTGGCACGGTCGACCGACGGCTCACGACGGAGGATGCCCATGGCAGACAGCACCGGCCCGGCCACGGGCTCCGACCAGCATCCGGCCCGCGTGGGGGTGGCCGACACGA
>JAOPWM010000049.1 GCA_025965695.1 Blastococcus sp. | reverse complement strand
GACCCGAAGTCAGCCTCCGAGGACCTGCCCCAGCTGAGCGACCCCTTGGTGGTCGTCGCGTTCGAGGGCTGGAACGACGCCGGGGACGCCGCGACGGGGGCGCTCGAGCACCTGGAGCTGATTTGGGATGCCAAGCCGCTGGCCGCGCTCGACCCCGAGGACTACTACGACTTCCAGGTCAATCGGCCGACCGTGTCCCTCGTGGGCGGCATCAGCCGGCGGATCGAGTGGCCGACGACGCGGATCTCCGTTGCTCGACCGCCGGGCAGCGACCGCGACGTCGTCCTGATCCGCGGAATCGAGCCGAACATGCGGTGGCGGGCCTTCTGCGACGAGCTGATCGCGATCCTCACCGAGCTCGACGTCTCGATCGTCGTCGCCCTCGGCGCGTTGCTGGCCGACACGCCGCACACCCGCCCGACCCCGGTCACCGGTTCCGCGTACGACGCCGAGTCCGTACGCACCTACGGTCTGGAGGCCTCCCGCTACGAGGGCCCGACCGGGATCCTCGGCGTCTTCCAGGACGCCTGCGTCCAGGCCGGCATGCCGGCGATCAGCTTCTGGGCCGCCGTCCCCCACTACGTCTCGCAGCTCTCCTCGCCGCGCGCGACGGTGGCCCTGCTGCAGCGGGTCGAGGAGGTCCTCGAGCTCACCGTGCCGCTCGGTGCCCTCCCCCAGCAGGCCGAGGACTGGGTCAAGACCGTCGACGAGATGGCCAACGAGGACGACGAGGTCGTCGAGTACGTGCGCTCGCTCGAGGAGCGGGCCACCGAGGTCGACCTCTCCCAGGCCAACGGCGACACGATCGCCCGCGAGTTCGAGCGATACCTGCGCCGCCGCGGGGCCTCCGGCGGCTGAGGCAGCCCGTCGAGCGGAAGGCCGCCGGGCGGGTGGACGTGCCCGGCCGACCCGACGAGTCCGACCAGGACGGCTGCACGGACGGCGTTAGGCTCGGCGTGATGACGACTGAGAGCGCCGACCGGGCCTTCGCCGGCAATGACATGTCCGCGGCACGATGGTTCGCCGAACAGCCCGCCTGGTGGGAGGACCACTACGCCGGCGCCGTCGACCAGGCCGTCGAATTTCTCTCGGGCGACGGCATCTCCCTCGCCGGCTCCAGAGTCCTCGACCTCGGCTGCGGCGATGGGATCATCAGCCTCGGCCTGCTGCGCCGGGGCGGCGCGGCGGAGGTCACCGGCATCGACCTCGTCGACGTCGACCTCCCCTTCCTGCAGCGGGTCGCCACCGCCCATGGCGAGCCGGCGCTGCGTGAGGACGAGCGACTGCGGTTCCGGCGCTCGGAGCCTGACATGGTGCCGCTGCCGGACGAGTCCGTGGACATCGTCACGGCATGGTCGGTGTTCGAGCACGTGTCCGAGCCGGCGAAGCTGCTCGCCGACGTCAAGCGCGTGCTGCGCCCCGGGGGTGTGCTCTTCATCCAGATCTGGCCGATGTTCAACAGCGAGCACGGATCGCACCTGTGGCCGTGGTTCGACGTTCCTTTCCAGCACCACGTGCTCGACGACGCGCAGATGCGTGAGCACCTGCGGGGCCGGATCGGCGACGCGCAGCTGGCTGAGGCGATGTACGACCTCTACAAGTCCTGCAACGGTGCGACGGTCGACGACCTGCAGGCTGCCCTCGTGGACGCCGGGCTCTACCTCGCGAAGGTCGAGCTGCAGAGCAATGCCTTCCACGTGCCGCCCGAGCTGCAGCGCGTCCCCATCTCGAAACTGGGCATCAGCGGCGTCAAGCTGCTCGCTGTCCGCCAGTAGCCGAACCGCCCCCGCAGCGCTCAGGACAAGCGCAGCAGCGGGGTCATGCGTGACCCCGCGTCGGCGTGGAAGAGCCGGTCGTGCATGGCCAGCGCGAAGCGGTCGGTCATCCCCGAGACGTAGTCGACGACCTGGGTCACCGCGTCGGCCTCCGTGTCGCGGTAGGTCGCCGGGATGAGCTCGGGGCGGGCCAGGTGATGGTCGACCAGCCGCCGGATGACGTCGATGGCCACGTGCTTCTGCCCCGCGGCGGTCTCGGAGGCATAGACCCGCTCGAACATGAAGACCCGGAGTTCGTGCATCGCCTCGAGCGGCTCGGGGGCCATGACCACGGCACCGGCGGTGTTCGACGGCGAGAGGCTGCCCTCGACGACGGCGTCGATCATCGTGCCGACCATCTGACTGCCCGGATCGCCGAAAACGGCGCGGGCCCGGGCCGGCAGGTCGTCGGGTCGCAGGACCCCGGCCCGGATCGCGTCGAGCGCGTCGTGGGAGAGGTAGCCGATCCGGTCGGCGTAGCGCACGCACTCCCCCTCGCGCGTGGCCGGCGGCGGGTCGATCTTCCAGCTGTGCGAGCGGATGCCGTCGCGCACCTCCCAGGTCAGGTTCAGGTGCTCGAGCACCTCGACGATCCGCACCCCCTGCGCGGCGTGGTGCCAGCCGCCGGGGACGTAGGGCTCCAGGGCGTCCTCTCCGAGGTGGCCGAACGGCGAGTGCCCGACGTCGTGACCCAGGGCGATCGCCTCGGCGAGCGTCTCGTTGAGGCCCAGCGCCCGGGCCAGGGACCGCGCGACCTGGGTGACCTGCAGCGTGTGCGTGAGCCGGGTGACGAAGTGGTCGCCGTCGGGGTTCAGGAAGACCTGCGTCTTGTGCTTGAGCCTGCGGAAGGCCTTGGCGTGCAGGATCCGGTCCCGGTCGCGCTCGAAGGCAGTCCGCAGCGGATCCTCCCCCTCCGGGCGCACCCGTCCGCGGGTCGCCACCGCCCGGCTCGCCGCCGGGGCCAGGTGCTCCTCCGCGGCCTCGCGTGCGGCCCGGTCGGTGAACCGGAAGGGGCCGGCCGTCATCCGCAGTCCCCGAGTGCCACACCCAGTAGCGCGTCGATCGCATCGCAGACGATGCGCGGCGCCTCCTCCTCGGCCTCCGGGACACCGGCGAGGGTCCGGGCGGCCCAGTCGTCCACCAGGGCGATCGCGCCGGGACTGTCGAGGTCGTCGGACAACCGCTCGCGCAGGCCGGCCAGCAGCGGCGCAGCCGGCGCCCCGGAGTCGAGCGCCACCGCGCGGCGCCAGGTGTCCAGCCGCGCTTCGGCGGAGCTCAGCAGGTCCGCCGTCCAGGCGCGGTCGGTGCGGTAGTGCCCCGACAGGAGAGCCAGCCGGATCGCCATCGGGTCGACGCCGTCACCGCGTAGCCGGGAGACGAAGACCAGGTTGCCGCGGCTCTTGCTCATCTTCTCGCCGTCGAGCCCGATCATCGCCGCGTGCACGTAGGCCCGCGCGAAGGGCTTGGTGGCAGTCAGCGCCTCGGCGTGGACGGCGGAGTACTCGTGGTGCGGGAAGACCAGGTCGCTGCCGCCGCCCTGCACGTCGAAGCCCATGCCGATCGTGTCCAGCGCGATCGTGGCGCACTCGATGTGCCACCCCGGCCGGCCCTTGGTGCCCCGGGGACCCGGCCAGGAGGGCTCACCGGGACGCTCACCGCGCCACAGCATCGGGTCGAGGGGCTGCCGCTTGCCCGGCCGGTCGGGGTCTCCCCCGCGCTCAGCGAACAAGTGCAGCATCGTCGCCTCGTCGTAGCCGGACTCCCCGCCGAAGCCGGGCGCCTGCGAGACGTCGTGGTAGACGTCACAGGTGCCGTCGTCCACGACGTAGGCCAGGCCCTCGTCGAGGAGGCCCTCGATGCGCGCGACGATCCGCGGGATCGACTCGACTGCGCCGACGTAGTCCTCAGGCGGCAGGACGCGAAGGGCAGTCATGTCCTCCCGGAACAGCGCCGTCTCCCGCATCCCGAGGACGATCCAGTCCTCGTGGTCGCGGTCGGCGCGCTCGAGCAGCGGGTCGTCGATGTCGGTCACGTTCTGCACGTAGTGCACCGCGTGCCCGGCGTCGCGCCAGACCCGATTGACCAGGTCGAAGGCGAGGTAGGTGGCCGCGTGGCCGAGGTGGGTGGCGTCGTAGGGGGTGATCCCGCAGACGTACATCCGGGCCGTCTGGCCCGGGCTGGTGGCGACGACCTCACCGCGGGAAGTGTCGTGGACCTTGAGGACGGGCCCGGTCCCGGGCAGGGTCGGCAACAGCGGGGCAGGCCAGGAGAGCACGGGACGAGCGTAGAGCGGGCCACGGACGCCGCTGCCCGGAGGAGGAGCCATGGAGCTCGGTGAGTACCTGCCGGTGCTGCAGAAGACCGACGCGCGATTCGACGACGCCGCCGCGGAGGCGTTGCTGGCGCACGGCTGGTTGGCGCACGTCCCCGGCTGCCCCGGATGGAAGCTGAGCGACCTGGTCCGGCACGTGGCCGAGGTTCAGCACTTCTGGGCGTGGGTCGTGCGCACGCGGGCCACCGGGCCTGCGGACTACCCCCGGCCGCCGCGGCACCCCGAGGACGAGTTGCTGGGCTATCTCGCCGCCGCGCACGCGGAACTGGAGACGGCGCTGGCCGGCGCCGACCCGGCCGAGCGGGTCTGGACGTGGGCGCCGCAGCAGGACGTCGCCTTCGTGCTGCGCCGCCAGGTCCACGAGGCCGTGGTGCACACCGTGGACGTCGAGCAGGTCCTGGGCGACGTCCGCCCGATCCCGGCCCGCATCGGCCTGGACGGGCTCGACGAGTGGCTGGAGGTCATGGTCCCGGGAGCGCTGCCGGACGGGCCTCCCGCGAACGCGCACCCGGTCGTGTTCCACGCCGTCGACGCCGGCGCCGAACGGACCCTCTTCCCCGGCACCCGCCCGTTCCCGATCGCCGCCCTGACCGGTACCGCGGGCGACCTGCTGCTGGCGGTGTGGCGGCGGGTGCCCCTGGAGGTGCTCACCGTGGACGGCGACGGGCTCCAGGCGGTCGCGATGATCGACCTCGTCGGCGGGGAGTAGGCGTATCGCAGGGCCTCCTGGGGCGGGCCGCCGGTGGGGTGCGAGTCACCACGTGAGGTAGGACATCGCCGTCAGCAGGCGACGGCGCTCGATCTCGTTGCCCCGAACCCCGATCCGGCCCGCAATGGACTCGAGCGCCACGGTCGTCTCCTGGTAGTAGATGCGCTGCATCGTCTCGGCGAACATCATGCAGAGCATCCGCGGACGTTGGGGCAGCCCGACCGTGACCGCGCGCACGAGACCATTGTCGATGAGGATCGTGAAGTCCTTCCGCACGTCCGCCATGCGGACGACGAGCGGCCAGTCCTTCCACCTCCCTACTGCCGCGACGGTGTCCCTGTTCCCATTCCATCTGCTCATGCAGAAGTCGTCGAGGATGTCCCGGAGGTACTCGGCGGTCAGGGTTTCCGGCCGCGGGATGTACTCGCTGCCCGTCGGCTGCTCGACCTGGGACATCTCTTCTCCCTGCTGTTGCGATGTGCGGCCGCCAGGCCGCTGTACCTGTACGGGGCTCAAGGACCGGCTGACAGGGAGCTGCGGTGCCGTCGGACGACCCGCCCCACCTCTTTCTGTGACTCTGCCCCTCCTCTTGGCCGGTCAGGCCGTGTCGGGGACCCGCCGGATCACCTGCAGTGCGGCCACGCAGAAGGCGACGGCAACACAGGCTGCCGCGGCGAGATAGACGACGAGATAGCTGCTCAACACGGCGAGCACCCCCAATCCAAGGCCGCCGAACGCGATGCCAAGATCGAACGTCAAGTTCCAGACCGAGGACGCGAGCGCCCCCTCACCCGCGCGCGCCTGCGCCATGATCGCCACCAGCGACGCCGTGGCCAGGCCGCCGATGCCGATCCCGGCCACGAGCGAGGAGAGCATCAACAACCAACCCGTCGTCCAGGCAGCGAGAAGCACGCCCAGCAGACTGAGTGCCAGCAGGGGTACCGCGAGCAGATCCGCACGTACCGCGTCGGCGATCGGCCCGCAGAAGAATCGGGCGGCCGCGAACCCCGCGCCGAACAAGAGCAGGGCGCCCGGGGCGTCGGCCGACGACAGCGGGAGGAAGCTGTACAGCCCGCCGTATGCGACCGCACAGGGCAGGAAGAGCAGCGCGGGCGTCATCAGGCGATGGTCGCGCCGGACCCGAGCCAGACCGCGACGGCCGGGTCCGGTCGTGGCCAACGGGGCCGGCGAGGCTCGCCGCACGACGCCGAGCAACGCGAGCGCTGCCACCGGCACCAGGAGCGCGAGCAGGTAGGCATGGGTTCCCTGTCCGGAGTGCAGCATCACGAGACCCAGCGGCGGGGCCACCACACCGGTGATCGACGTGGCGAGGCCGTAGATCCCGAGCGCGCTGCCCTGCCGGCCCGCCGGGCTGTAGGCGGAGACCAGCGCCACCCCGACAACCGTGATGACCCCGAACCCCGCACCACGGACGGCCGTGATCAGCAGCACGGCCCACAGGTCGTCGCTCCAGCCGTAGAACGGCGCGGGTAGCGCCAGGAGGAGCAGGCTCGCCGCGACCAGCACGTGTGGCCGAACCCGAGTGGCCAGCCGTGGCAGCCAGAACTGGACGAGGACCGTCGTCCCCATGAACACGGCAGTGGAGAGCCCGGCACCGAACCGGCCCCCCGTGCCGGAAGCGAGCACGGGGACCGTCGCGAACAGCAGGTAGAGGCTGCCGAAGCCTGCGGCGCTGAGTGTCAGCACGGCGAGGTACGGCGCGATGACGCCCAGGCGGCCGGTGCTCACCCCGGCCGGCCTCGTTGAGCCGGGCACCCGCCTGGCAGGCATGGGCTACGCGACACCGCGGCCTCCATCGACCGGGATGTTCGTGCCGGTGATCCACGAGGACATGGGCGACAGCAGGAAAGCGACGATCCCCGCCACATCGCCCGGTTCTCCCACACGCCCCAGCGGAAAGCGCTTCTGCCATTCGCCGAGCATGTCCTCATACGCACTCGGACTCATCCCGGCCGCGATGTAGATGCCGCTACGCACCATCGAGGGCGAAACGACGTTGACTCGGATCCCGCCCTCGGCCAGCTCGTGCGCCAACGTCCGCGACAGCGCCTCCACAGCCCCCTTCGTCCCCGTGTACACCGCCGTGCCCGGCCACGTGCGTTGCGTCAGGAGGGAGCTGACATTGACGATCGATCCGCCGTTGACGCGCAGGAAGGGCGCCGCCGAACGACACGTGTACAGCGTTCCGAAGACGTTGACCTCGAACTGGAGGCGGATCTGCTCGTCGGTCACCTCATCCAGCGTCGCCTCGGCCAACGCACCGGCGCAGTTGACAAGGCCGTCGAGGCGACCGAAGTCCTCAGCGACCTCCTCGATCGTGGCCTGAACGGCCACGGGATCGCGGACGTCGCATGCGTAGGGCCGGACGCATGGCACGCCGGCGCCGGCGGACCCCGTCCCCCCGCTGCGCGAGACCGCGGCGACCCGGAACCCATTGGCCACGAGCGCATCGACGATCCCCTTACCGATGCCTGAGGACGCCCCTGTCACGAGGGCGACCGGGCCGCCTTCGTGGCCGGTATCGGCTGTCACGCCGGGTCCGCGCCGGCCGCAGTGCCTCTCACCGCTGTCGCCTCGATCTCCACCCGCATCCCGGGGATGGCCAGGGCGGCCACCTCGACGAGTGTGCTGGCCGGCCGGGCCGACCCGAAGTACTCGCGCCGGACGTCGTTGATCGCTTCCCGTTCCGACATGTCGGTGACATACACGACGACCTTGGTGATCCGCGAGAAGTCGCTACCGGTGGCGTCGAGAACGAGCTTGAGGTTCTCGTGGACCTGTCTCGCCTGTGCCCGGATGTCGCTGCCCGCGAGGCGCCCCGACGAATCGACGGGTGCACATCCGGAGATGAACACCAACGGTCCCGCCACGACGGCGTCCGTGTAGTGACTGATCGGCTCGGCGAGACCGGGCACCCGGAACTCTTCGCGTTCCCAGCTCTCCACACTTGTCACGTCAGGATCCATTCATTGAGAGAAAGCCCGATGCGACGAGGAATTCCTCGATCGCGGTATTCAGCTGTTCCGGTCGCTCCAGCCACAGGAAGTGCCCGGCGCGAGGGATCTCGCGGAGGACCGCGCCCGGGATCAGCTCAGCGATCGTTCGGTTGTACCAAGGCAGGGTGATGAGGTCCTCGTCCCCGTACACCACGAGGGTCGGGCACCGAATCCGGGACAGTTCGTCCCGCGTCTCGTGCCCCAGGTCCGCCTCGAAATGGCGGGTGTAAGCATGGACCGGCTGTGCCGACGAATGGGCGGCGAACACTTCCAGGACGCGCGCCACCACGTCCGGCTCGTGATCGATGACCGACGGCGCGAACATCCAGAAGCCGAATGCCTGGAACACGTCCCGAGGCGCCTCCTCGAGCGCCCGCTTGCGCGCCTCGAACCACATCCGGATGTGATGTTCACGCCGGCTCGACGACCAGGTCGAGATCAGCGACGCGGTCCGGACCCGCTCGGGGTCGCTGATCGCCAACCGCTGGATCACCGCGGCCCCGAGGCTGAAGCCGGCGAAGTGCGCGGACCGGATCCCGAGATGGTCCAGAAGACCTGAGACGTCGGCGCTGAGCAGTTCGACGCTGTACGGCTCGTCGGGTGCCGAGCTCGCACCCGTTCCGCGGAGGTCGAAGGTGATGCACCTGAAGGACTGCCGGAAACGCTCCACCTGGCGCGCCCAGACTCCTCCGCCCACGCCGGTTCCCCCGACGAAGACGAACGGCTCCCCGTCCCCGTCGCTCTCGTACGAGATCGAGACACCGTTGATCTGCGCGATCGGCACGGCGTTCCCCTACGCGCCGTACGGCGTGTGCCGAGCGGCACGGTTGAACTGGTCCTGCACCCACGGGAGACCGGTGGCGAACTGGAGAAACTTGGTCCGCTGGGGCGACAGGTTCTCCGGCCAGTGCCCGACGATTTTTCCGTAGAGCTGGGACCAGCGCTGGACATGGTCGCTGAGGGGGCGCTCGGTCGCTTCCCAGGACCGCAGGGCACTGGGAATGTCCGTTGCCGAATCGACCGCGGCTGCCAGCGAGACGACGTTCGTGAATGTCATGTTGGCCGCCTGGCCCAAGTTCGGCGGCTGCCCGTGCGCCGCGTCTCCGATAACGACCCCCCTGCCGGAGGACCAACGGCGGCACGTGACGTTGACGGCGCGGTCCCAGCGCGCTTCCTCGGGGAATCGCTCGATGATCGCCGCGTGCTGCGGGAAGCTCTCCAGCCATGTCGCCTTGTCGACGGGGACCCGGCGCGCCCGGACGTCGTCCACCGAGCAGGCAAGGCAGATGTAGTTGAACTCGTCCGTGCACGGGCAGTAGAGGAGGCGGCGGCTGCCGTTCCAGTACTCGCTGATGACGCTGTCGGAGTACTCCGGCAGGCGTGGGATCAAAAGTCGGATGTAGCCCTCCCACAGATAGTCGACCTTCTTGGTCAGGAAGAGGGACTCCCGCAGCCTGGAGTACGCGCCGTCCGCCGCGACGACCAGGTCGGCCCGCAGCGTGGTCCCGTCCTCGAGGACAACCTCCCCCTCCGGCGTCGCGGAACGGACCGGCGAGTCAGTGACTATGTCGGCGCCGTACTTCGTCGCGCCGGCTATCAGCGCGTCGTAGAGGTCCGCCCGCGGCGGGAGCAGCATTCGGTCCCCGTCGGCGAACGGCCGTTGCATCATCGCCTGTCCGTCCTGATCCCGGATGTCGAACGCCGAGATGGCCTTCGCACGTGCCATCGCCTGGTCTGCGACGCCAAGGATCCCGAGCGACTTGAGCCCGTTCTCCCAGATCCAGATCCCGGCGCCGAACATCCGGAGTTCGGACGCTCGCTCGTGGACTCTCACCGACCAGCCCCGCTGCCCGAGCGCAGTCGCCATGGCCAGCCCGGCCAGCCCGCCGCCGACGATCTCCGCGTGCCTTGCTCTCGACATCAATTCCTTCTCTTCTCTCGGCCGACGACACCTGTCGGCGTGGGTCCCTCCGGGAGGGGATGAATGATCGGGGTGCTATTTCCGCCGGATCCGGTCCGCCACGACCGCCACGATCACCGTGAGGCCCGTGACCAGCAGCTGGGCATTGGACGAGACGCTCAGCAGATTCATCGAATTGGAGAGGAGGGTCAGCAGGGCGACGCCATAGAAGGCGTGCCGTGCACGCCCGCTGCCGCCGGTCAGCGCGATACCACCGATGATCACCGCGGCGATGGCCTGGAGTTCGAGACCGGTCCCCGCCGTCGGCTGGGCCGCCGCCACGCGGCCGGTGAGCAGCAGGCCGGCCAGCCCCGCGAGGGCCCCGGAGGCCACGTACGCAACGGTGATGTACCGCCGGACCGGGACGCCGGCATAGGTCGTCGCGGTGCGATTACCGCCCAGGGCGTACAGGTATTTCCCGAACCGCGTGTAGGCCAGGAGGGCACCGACGAGGAGGAGTGTGGCGAACGCCAGGATGAAGGAGATGGGAAGGCCGAGGACCTTCTGGTAGCCCAGCGGATCGGTGAACGAGGTAGGCAGCCCGTAGACCGGGAGGCCACCGGTGACGGTGAAGGCCGTACCGCTCGCCACGGACAGCATGCCCAGGGTCACGATGAACGGCGAGACGTCGAAGCGCGCCACCAGCCCGCCGTTCACGAGCCCCACGGCCGCTCCACAGGCGATCCCGGCGAGCACGCCGAGGAGGACGCCGTGATCCACCATGACCGTGGCCGCTACGACGCCGGAGAGGGCTGCCACCGCCCCGATCGACAGGTCCAGGCCGCCCGAGATGATGGTTATGGCAGCGGCGCAGGCCAGCACCGTCAACACCGACATCTGCCGGAGGATGTTCTGCAGGTTGCTCACCTGCAGGAAGCTCGGCTCGAGCAATGCCGTCGCGACGAACAGCAGCAGGACGAGCAGCGGCAGCGCCAGGTCGGGGCTCAGCAGCACCTTGCGCATCCGCGCCAGGCGTGCGTCCGGGCCGGGCGTGAGTCGCGGCACCTCCACCCCCGCCTGAGCGGCTGCGTCGTCCACCTTCATCTGCGCCTGCACCTGCACCCACTCCTCATGACCTTGCCTCGTCGTGAAGCGGCGTCCTAGCGCTGAGCGCCGCTTCCAGCACGTTCTCTTCGTTCAGTGCTGCGCCGCTCAAGGTGGCGGCCAGCGTTCCCCGATAGAGCACGACAGCCCTGTCCGCGAGTACGAGCAGCTCGGCGAGGTCGGCGGTCAGGACGACCACCGAGGTGCCCTCCCGGACGTTCTCCCGCAAGGCCTCATAGATCTCGGCTCGAGATCCGACATCCACGCCGACGGTCGGGTCCTTCAGCACCAGCACCGGCGTTCCGCACCCGAGCGCCCGGGCCAGGAGCGCCTTCTGCTGGTTACCGCCGCTCAGGGTCGTGATGGCGGAGCGAAGGGATCCGCCGCGGACGCGCATGCGAGTCGCCTGCCGCTCCGCGTACGCGTGAGCGACCTTCGGCCTGAGCCAGCCCCAGCGAGCTAGTCGGTGGAGGTTGGACAGGCTGATGTTTTCCTGGACGGACAACGTCGGCACGATGCCGGCGCGACCCCGCTCCCCAGGCAGGAATGCGACGCCGTCCCTGAGGGCTGAGCTGACTCCCGAGCCGCTCCGCGACCGTCCTTGCACGACGACCTCACCCGAGTCCGGGCGCAGTGCTCCAGCGAGGACCTCGGCCAGTTCGTTCACGCCGCAATGGCCGACGCCGTATACGCCGAGGATCTCGCCACTGCGCGCCTCGAAGCTGACGTCCCGCAGCGCCCCCCGTACGACGACGGAATGCAGCTCGAGCATCGGCGCGCCCGTGACCGCCCCGATCTCATCCACCTGCCGGCGCACGGAGACACGCCGTCCGACGATGTGCTCGACCAGCTGGTCCTCGGAGACGTCGGGCCGACACTCGGCGACGACTGCCCCGTCCCGCATGACCGTCACCCGGTCCCCCACCCGGGAGACCTCGTCCAAGTGGTGGGTGATGTACAGCACTGCCACGCCCTCGTTGCGGACGCTTCGGATCACGTCGAAGAGCAGGAGCCGCTCCTGCTTGTTCAGCGCCGCAGTCGCCTCGTCGAAGATCAGGACCCGCGGTCTCCGGAACAGTGCCTTCGCCACCGCGATGAGATGCCGTTGCGAGCCCGGCAACTGTGCGACTCGTCCATCCGGGTCGATGTCGGGGGCCAACCTCGCCAACAGCTCCGTGGTCGCCGTCCTCATGCCCTTGCGGTCGAGGATGCCGAGCCTCGTGAACGCCTCCTCGCTCCCGAGCGTGACGTTGTCCAGGACCGTCATCTGGGGGACGACGGTCGTCTCCTGGTGCACCGCCTCGATCCCTAGCTGTCGCGCGCGGCGGGGCGAATGGTCGGAAACCGCCTGGCCGTCGAGCTCGACGACGCCGTGGTCGGGTGTCTGGATCCCGGCGAGCACCTTGCCCAGCGTGGACTTCCCGGCGCCGTTCTCCCCCAGCAGGACATG
>JAOPWM010000037.1 GCA_025965695.1 Blastococcus sp. | reverse complement strand
CTCGCCGCAACCGGCTGACCAGCGACGCGACGACCGCGTCCGGGTCCGCCGGGGTGTCGAGCGGCCAGAGGACGGCCGCGATGTCGGTGCTGCTCAGGACGTCGCCCCGGCGGGCGCAGAGCAGCCGCAGCAGCGTCCGCCCCTTCCGGCTGGCGACTTCCGCGGGCGCGAGCTCGGCGCCTCCGCGATTCACCCGTAGCGGACCGGCGAGGTGGACGAGGACCGGCGGAGACCCGGACACGCCGGTCACAACAGCTCGGCCAGCAGCTGCGCCGTCCGGGCGGCCCCCTCGGTCTCCACGGGCCGGTAGTCGACCGCCCGGCCGATCTCGGTGGCGATCACCTCCGCCAGCCGGTCGGGGTCGGTGGCCTCGGCGTAGTCCATCCGCCGTCCCGCGCCGTACTGCGCGAGGCGGTGCGGCACGTGCACCTGCTGCTCGAAGTGGTGGGTCAGGGGCACGAACACGAACGGCCGGCCGGCGGCGGTCAGCTCCATCGTGGTGGACAGCCCGCCCTGCACGACGGCGAGATCACTGGCGGCCAGGTGTCGCTGCAGGTCGGGCAGGTACCCGCGGACCTCGAGCCCGTCCACCGCCGGAACGGACGCCGGATCGATCCGTGGCCCGGTCACCAGCACCATCCGGAGGCCGGGCACACGCTTGCGCGCGAACGGGAATGCCTCGGCGGTCCGGCGCAGCAGCGAGGTGCCCACCCCGGATCCGCCGACGGTCACCACGCACACCTGCTCGTCGGGTCCGTATCCCAGCTGCGCGCGCAGCTCCTCCCGGTCGACCGGCGGCGCCCCGCCCATGGCCGCCCCACCGAGGACATAGCCGGGGAACGTGTACCGCTCGCGCCCCCAGTCCCGCACCGTGGGCAGCCCCGGACCGAGCGGCACGTCGACCAGGTCCTCGACGTTGCCCACGAAGATCGACCGGTCGCGCAGCCGCGGGTACCGCCGCCCACGCTCGACCCGCTCCGCGTTCCAGTCGGCGGTGAGCGCCGCCTCGGCGGCCCCGCCGTCGGCCATCGGCAGCCAGCCGGTGAAGTCGGTCAGCCACGCGAGCGGCGCCCGTTTGAGCTCGGGGTTGTCGTGCAGGAACGCGTCGACGTCCCAGCCCTCGTCGGCGATCCAGAGGTCGTACGGGTCGTCCTCGACGAGGTCGGCGAAGACCATGAAGTTGGCGACCAGGATCTCGTCCATCCGCCGGACGGCCTGGAACACGTGCAGGTCGTGCTCACCGGCCTCGGACTCGATGTGCCCGCTCTCGCTGGCCAGCAACGCTGACGCCGGGTGCACCCGCTCCCCGCGCTCCTCGAGGACCCGGGTGACCGGATGCTGGGTCAGCCAGTCGATCTGCAGATCGGGATGCAGCATCCGCAGCTCGTCGGCGATGGCAAGGTCGCGCCGGACGTGCCCGAGCCCGATCGGCGAGCTGATGAAGAGCGCCTTGCGGCGGCGCTCGCGGGCCCGCGTCCAGACGCGGGCGACGCGAGGCCCGGGAAGGCAGGTCCCGGCGAAGTCGCGGATCAGCCGATTGGTGAGCACCGGCTCACGCATCGGCGGCGCGTGCCCTCCGCCATGCACGGTCACCAGCACGCCGCCGGTCCACCGGGCGATTGCCTCACCGATGGCGAGCGGGGTGATCGTGTCCAGGTCCCCGTGCACGACGAGCACCGGGCACCGCACCTGCCGGCATGTGGCCTCGGCCTCCTCGGCGGTGGGCCGGGCGTGTGAGTTGTCCGTGAGCACGAGGGTCGGGCCGTCGGTGTCGAGCCCCCACGAGACGCCGTCCTCGCGGTGCTTCGTGGAGTGCGGCTCCGGGAACACCTCGGACATGAAGAAGTCGACGAAGCCGGGGTAGTCGGCCAGCCAGAAGTGCCGGTTGTACTTCGCCCGGCGCTCGTAGGCCGGTTGCGGCACGTCGACGTCGGGCGCGGAGGCGGCGGGGAACAGGGTGCCCATGGCGACGACGCCGGCGGCACGCTCGGGGTAGCGGGCGGCGAACTGCAGCGCGTGCCGCGCACCCATGGACAGCCCCACCAGTACCGCGCGCTCGGTCCCGGTCTCCTCCATCACCGCCAGCACGTCGTCGACGTATTCGTCGTCGGCGTAGGCCTCCTCGCGATCCGGACGGTCGGCGCGCCCGTTGCCGCGCCCCTCCACGGTGATCACCCGGAAGTGCCGGGCCAGATAGGGCACCTGCGCCTTCCACTGCCGCGCGTGCACGATCGCCCACGAGGTGAGCAGCACGAGGCACGGCCGCGTGGGACCGCCGTAGACGTCGTAGCCGACGCGGACGCCGTCCCGCTCGATCTCGCCTTCGACGTCCGGATACCGGGCTCGCATGCAGGCTCCCTCGACGGGCGCCATGGTGCTCGCCGCTCGGCGTCGGGGCCAGACTCCCGCTCCCGACCTTCTGGGGTGTTCCTCGCGCTCCCTGGTTTCTGCACACCTCCCGGAGCGCGAGAAACAGCCCTAGAGCCGACCTGATCCTGGGCCGCGCGCGGAGGCCTGTTCGTTTCCGCGGCCCGCGCGGCATGCTCACCGGACGGGGCCGGGACGCCGAGACCGTCGGGAGCAGGAGAAGACATGGCCCGCACACCGCAGGAAATCTTCGAACATCACGCGACCGCCCTCATGGCCGGGGACATCGAAGGCCTCGTAGCGGACTACACCGACGATGCCCTGTTCATCACGCCGCGCCGGGTGCTGCGCGGCAAGGACGGCGTGCGGGAGGGGTTCACGACGCTGCTCGGTGAGCTCCCCGACGCCGCATGGGAGGTGCCCACCCAGATCTTCGAGGACGACGTCCTCTTCATCGAGTGGTCGGCGACCGCGGAGAAGTCCCGGGTCGGGGACGGAATCGACACCTTCGTCTTCCGCGGCGACCTGATCCGGGTGCAGACCGTGCGATACACGCTGGAGCCGGTCACCTAGGCCGCTGAACCGTGCGCCTGGGCCGCCGCGGCCTCGCTGGGGGACGTCGGCAGGGCAGTCTCGGCAGGCGGTGGGGGGTTTCGCCGGATCGAGATCGACAGAACCGCGGCCACCATGCAGAGCGCGCCCGCACCGAACCAGGCGAGGTCGTAGGAGCCGGTGACGTCACGGATGACACCGCCGCCGAACGCCGCGACCGCCGAACCCAACTGGTGCGAGGCGAACACCCAGCCGAAGACGACCGGGGCGCGGGCACCGAAGTGCTCACGGCACAGCGCCAGGGTCGGCGGCACGGTGGCCACCCAGTCCAGCCCGTAGAACACGATGAACGCGATCATGCTGACCTGGAGGTCCGGCCCGAACAGCGGCGGGAGGAGGAACAGCGACAGCCCGCGCAGCCCGTAGTAGGCCAGCAACAGCCCCCGCGGATCGACCCGGTCGGTGAGCCAGCCGGAGAAGATCGTGCCCGCGATGTCGAAGAGGCCGACGACGGCGAGCAGCCCCGCGGCGGTCGTCACGGGCATCCCGTGGTCGTGGGCGGCCGGGATGAAGTGCGGCTGCACCAGTCCGTTGGTCGACATGCCGCAGATGAAGAACCCGCCGGCGAGCAGCCAGAACGGCCGCTTCTTCGCGCCCTCGACCAGTCCGCGGACGGCGGTGCGGGCCGCCCCGGTGCGGATCGGGTCGGCGTCGTCGGCAGCGGTCCCGCCGTAGGGCGGCACGCCGAGGTCGCGCGGGCGGTCCCGCAGCAGCCAGGCCACCAGCGGCAGGACGGCGAGCGCGGCGGCGGTGGTGCCGAGCGAGGCCGCCCGCCAGCCCCACCGCGAGTCGATCCAGGCGACCAGCGGCAGGAAGATCAGCTGCCCTGCCGCGCCACCGGCGGTGAGGATGCCCGACACCAGCCCGCGTCGGGCGACGAACCAGCGGCCGGTCACCGTCGCCACCAGCGAGAGCGCCATCGACCCCGTGCCGAGCCCGACCAGCACCCCCCACAGCAGCACGAGCTGCCAGCTCGTGGTCATGAAGACGGTCAGCCCACTGCCGAGCGCGACCACCAGCAGCGCACACATGACCACCCGGCGGATGCCGAAGCGCTCCATCAGCGCCGCCGCGAACGGTGCGGTCAGCCCGTAGAGCGCCATGTTCACCGCGACCGCGGCCGAGATCGTCGACACCGACCAGCCGAACTCCGCGCGCAGCGGGTCGATGAGCACGCCCGGCACAGCCCGGAAAGCGGCGGCGCCGACGAGAGCCAGGAAGGTCACCGCCGCGACCCACCACGCCGGATGGATCCGGTGGACCCGCGTCGGGGCGGTCACGGTCACGCCGACCAGCATGACCGACCGCTGGGAGGAAACGAGCAGCCCGACCGACATCTTCCGAACGGTTCCGGCCACGGCGGCGGCGGTCGTGAGGGCGGTCGCAATCGGGCGCTCACCCGATGTGACGGGTGACTCCCCCGAGAATCGAACAAGAAGGGGCTGGGTCTGGTTGAGTAGTACGTACCGGCGCCGCCCTCGCTCATCCGGAGCGGCAGGAATCGACGTCGGGCTGAGGCTGCGCCACCGAGGTGCGCCCGGCTGTCCGACGTCTCGCTGACGATGTGAGCCCGCCCTGCCCATGAGCAGCGCGCCGGCGCTCGCGCTCGCCGAGGTCGACGACGGTCACTCGAGCGTTGAGGAACCGATGACTTCACCCAGCAACTCCCCCACGACCTCCCACGGGACCGCGGACAACCGCCCCCGCCGTTCCCGTGGTGGGCGCGGTCGTGGCGGCCGTCCGGCCGGCGACCAGTCCACCCAGGACCAGGCCCGCACCCAGGCCGCGCCGTCCGCCGTCCCTGCGCCGGTCGTCGTCCCCACCGGCAGTGACGCCACCGTGCTGCCGACCGACACCACCTTCGAGGCCCTCGGCGTTCCGGCGCCGCTGGTCGAGGTGCTCACCGCGAGCGGCATCACCGCGCCGTTCCCGATCCAGGTCGCGACGCTGCCCGACAGCCTCTCCGGCAAGGACGTGCTCGGCCGAGGCCGCACCGGCTCCGGCAAGACCCTGGCGTTCAGCCTCCCGCTGGTCGCCCGCCTCGCCGCCTCCACCAGCAAGCGGCAGCCCAAGCGGCCGCGCTCGCTGATCCTGGTGCCGACCCGTGAGCTGGCCAACCAGGTCGCCGCCGTCGTGGACCCCCTGGCCCGCGCACTGGGCATGAAGACGACGACGATCTTCGGCGGTGTCGGCCAGAACCCGCAGGTGCAGGCCCTCGCCGGCGGGATCGACGTGCTCATCGCCTGCCCCGGCCGGCTCGAGGACCTCATCGGCCAGGGCCACTGCGACCTGGGCGCGGTCGAGATCACGATCCTGGACGAGGCCGACCACATGGCCGACCTGGGCTTCCTGCCCGGCGTCAAGCGCCTGATGGACCGCACTCCCAAGGTCGGCCAGCGGCTGCTCTTCTCCGCCACGCTGGACAACGGCGTCGACGTCCTGGTCAAGCGCTACCTGAGCAACCCGACCACGCACTCGGTCGACCCGGCCGTCGCGCCGGTCTCGACCATGACGCACCACGTCTTCCGCGTCGACGCCGCCGACAAGGCGACGATCGTCAAGGAGCTGGCCTCGGGTCTGGGCCGCAGCGTGCTGTTCACGCGCACCAAGCACCAGGCGAAGAAGCTGGCCAAGCAGCTCACCGCCGCCGGCGTGCCGGCCGTCGACCTGCACGGCAACCTCAGCCAGAACGCCCGCGAGCGCAACCTCGAGGCGTTCAGCAGCGGCGAGACCCGGGTCCTGTGCGCCACCGACAGCGCCGCCCGCGGCATCCACGTCGACGACGTCGCCATCGTCGTGCACGTCGACCCGCCGGCCGAGCACAAGGCCTACCTGCACCGCTCGGGCCGTACCGCCCGCGCCGGGGCGGAGGGCGCCGTCGTCACCATCGCCACGCCCGACCAGGCCGGCGAGGTGCGCACGCTGACCCGCCAGGCCGGCATCACCCCCGAGGTGTCGGCGATCAAGCCCGGTGCCCGTGAGATCGTCGCGCTGACCGGCCCCGCCGCCCCCTACGTCGAGCCGGCGCCCGTCGCGGAGCCGCAGCCCCAGGGCAACGGCGGCGGACGACGTCGCAGCGGCGGCGGTTCGGGTCGCGGATCGTCCGGCGGCGCGGCCTCCTCGGGCGGTCGCAGCAGCTCGAGCAACGCCGGCAAGTCCGGCGGCTCGGCCCGGGCGTCCGGCCCGGCGCGCACCCGCGCCGAGCT
>JAOPWM010000024.1 GCA_025965695.1 Blastococcus sp. | reverse complement strand
CGGTGGCGGTGGTGGTGCCGTCACCGGCGACGTCGTCGGTCTTCTTGGCGACCTCCTTGACCAGCTCGGCCCCGATCTTCTCGTACGGGTCCTCGAGCTCGATCTCCTTGGCGATGCTCACACCATCATTGGTGATGGTGGGCGCGCCCCACTTCTTCTCGAGTACGACGTTGCGCCCCTTGGGGCCGAGCGTCACCTTCACGGCGTCGGCGAGGATGTTCATTCCCCGCTCGAGGCCACGGCGCGCCTCTTCGTCGAACGCGATCATCTTGGCCATGTGGTGATGTCCTCCATGCATTGATCGCTGCACGGCCGGGATCGGCGCCCGCGACGGACGACACCAGCGACGTGGGCGCTCCTTCGGCCCACGGACCGGCACCTCACCGTTCCGACCAGATTGGCACTCGGGTGACCCGAGTGCCAGAAACGAGTCTGGCACTCGACCCTGGCGAGTGCAAGGACGGGGGGCTGGGAGCACCCTGTGGAGGGCCGGAAACGACCGAGGCCCGGCTCCCTCGAAAGGGAACCGGGCCTCGGAATTGCATGCATCTGTGCACGTCGGATGGGGGCCGGAGGCCTCCGACCGGCGGAGACGGAAGGGCTCAGCTCAGTCGAGCATGCTCCTGGCCGCGGTGTCGTCCGGAGGACGACGGATCACCTCGGCGGATCACCTCGACAGATCACATCGACGATTCATGCGGCGGTGACGCCGTCCGCCTGCGGGCCCTTGGCGCCCTGGACGACCTCGAAGTTGACCCGCTGGCCCTCTTCGAGGCTCTTGTACCCGTCCATCTGGATGGCCGAGTAGTGGACGAAGACGTCCTGACCGCCGTCGACGGCGATGAAGCCGAAGCCCTTCTCGGCGTTGAACCACTTCACGGTGCCCTGTGCCACGTGCGCTCCCACGTTCGTGCGACGGACGAGCCCTCTCGATCGGAGGGCCGGGTCTCGCTCTTCCGCCCGCCGAACACGAACGTGGAACTCGAACCGCGCGGAAGGTACATCAGGAAAGCCCGAAAAACAGCTGATGCACGCAGGACAAATCGCCGGATCGGGGACGTGCCGTCGCCCGGTCCGGTGAGGTGCCCCGCCGTCGGAGTCAGCCGATGAGGCCGGCCGCCCGCGCCGACTTCAGCGACGGCTCGACGCGGTGCGTGGGCCCGACGACCGACTCCAGCGGGTCGAGGGTCTTCAGTCCCTCACCGGTGTTGAGGACGACGGTCTCCTTGGCCTTGTCCAGCCGGCCGTTCTCGAGCAACTGGCGCAGCACCGCGACGGTCACCCCGCCGGCGGTCTCCGCGAAGACGCCGGTCGTGCGGGCGAGGTCGCGGATGCCCTGCACGATCTCATCGTCGCCGACCCGGCCGACCCAACCGCCCGTGCGCCGGATCGCGTCCAGCGCGTACGGTCCGTCGGCCGGGTTCCCGATGTTGAGCGACTTGGCGATCCCGGTCGGCTTCACCGGCTTGACGACGTCCCAGCCCTGTTCGAAGGCAGTGGCGATCGGGTCGCATCCGGCCGACTGGGCGCCGAAGATCGCCCACTCGGTGGCCTCGACGATGCCGGCCTCGGCGAGCTCCCGGAACGCCTTGTCCACCTTGGTGAGCAGCGAGCCCGAGGCCATGGGGATGACGACCTGGGCCGGGATCCGCCAGCCGAGCTGCTCGGCGATCTCGTAGCCCATCGTCTTGGAGCCCTCGGCGTAGTACGGCCGAACGTTCTGATTGACGAACGCGGTGTCCTCGAACTCGTCGGTCTCCGCGAGCTCGCTGGTCAGCCGGTTGACGTCGTCGTAGGAGCCGTCGACGGCCACGAGCGTCTGGCCGTACACCGCCGACTGCACGACCTTGCCCGGCTCGAGGTCGGCCGGGATGAACACGAAGGAGGGCAGGCCCGCGCGCGCGGCGTGCGCGGCGACCGAGTTGGCCAGGTTGCCCGTCGAGGCGGCGGCGATCTTGGAATAGCCGAGGCCCTTCGCGGCGGTGGCGGCGAGGCTGACCACGCGGTCCTTGAAGGAGTGCGTCGGGTTGGCCGAGTCGTCCTTCACCCACAGGCCGCCGGTGAGGCCCAGCTCCTCGGCCAGCCGGTCGGCGCGCACCAGCGGGGTCATGCCGGGGTCCAGGGTGACGCGGTCGGCCGGGTCCTGACCCACCGGCAGCAGGGCGGCGTAGCGCCAGATGTTCTGCGGGCCCGCCTCGATCTGCTCGCGGGTCACCGCGCGCATCAGCTCGGGGTCGTAGTCGACCTCGAGCGGGCCGAAGCACTCCGCGCAGGCGTGCTCGGCGACCAGTCCGAAGGTGGCCCCGCAGTTGCGGCACACCAGCCCGCGGGCGGGACAGGGCGGGATCGGGCCACCGGCCGTGGAATCGGCCTGGGCAGATCCGGGAGCGGTCAGAGTCATACGACGACTACCTCCTCATCTTTCCCGCACCGGGCCGTCGAGCCGCGCGGGACGGAATTGGCACCTTCCGCTGCGCATGCGCAGGCGGCGGTTGCCGGGGCTTCATCGGGCCGTGTCCCTCTGCCCCTCTGGATGAGTGGAACGACTGGACTCTACCCAGTCCCTGACGCCTCCCGGCGCCTGGCCAGGATGTGATGCGTGACCTCCCTCCCCGCGGCCCGCATCGTCTACACCGACCTCGACGGCACGATGGTCGGCCCGCGAGGCTCGTTCTGGCACACCGCAGGGCGGGAACTGACCGCCGATCCGGCCACCGCGTTGCTGGAGATGCACCGCGCAGGCGTCCCGTTGGTGCTGGTCAGCGGCCGGACGCACGAGCAGGTCGTCGAGGCCGCCCGGATCTTCGCGGCCGACGGCGCCATCGCCGAACTCGGGGCCACGATCTCCTGGGACGCCGGTCGCGGCACCCGCCGGCTCTCCGGCGAACTGCCCCGCGAGTTCGCGGACCGGACACCCATGGCGGTCATGGCCGAGCTCGGGGCCGTCGAGACGCTGATCGCCGAACACCCCGGCCGGCTCGAATGGCACGCGCCCTGGCACACCACACACGAGACGGACGCGTTGCTCCGCGGCCGGGTCGACCCGCTCGCCGTCGACGCCTGGCTGGCCGAACGCGGCCTCGGCTGGCTGACCCTGAAGGACAACGGCGCCATCCCGGCGACCTCCCGGATGACGCTGGACGCCGACCCGCTGCCACCGCGGGTCTACCACCTCATGCCGCGCGGCATCTCCAAGGGCGCGGCCATCGCGTGGGACCTCGAGCGCCGCGGGCTCTCCCCTGACGACGCCGTCGCGATCGGCGACAGCGTCAGCGATTTGGAGATGGCGCCGGCGGTCAGCAGGCTGTGGATCACCGCCAACGGCGCCGCGGTCGACGGCATGCTCGGCCTCATCGACGCCGTCCCCAATGCGAGCGTCACCGACGCCGCCATGGGCGAGGGCTGGGCGCAGGCCGTGCGGGCGAGCCTCTGAAAGGGCCCGACAGGCCTGGACCGAATGCGACTAGTACCGCATCAAGCAAGGTTCGCCCTGAGCGGCCCACTATGGAACACATCTCTTGGCCTTCTTCAGGTAGAGAGGCGCTTTGGCTCATCCAGTCCGCGACACGCCCCCGTCCTCACGACGAGCCAGGGTCAGGCTGGCGCGATTGTCGTCACCGTTCCGTTGGAGCCGCGATACTTGAGCGCGCCATTCTCGACATAGAGGACGCCGCCGCCACCAGGATTGACCGATGGGGCGACGATGGCGTTCCCGATGGCAATGACACCCTGGCCAGCGCCGAACTGGCTGCCCGTCCGGAAGCCGACGTTCCCCCCGGCCCCCCGCCTCTGGAACACCATGATGGTCTCGAAGCCGGAGTCGTCTTCCTTGCGGCCGTTGATCTGGAGCTCGTCCGACTGCACTGCGATCTCGTACTTTCCCCTCGCGGGGTGACCGACATCCGCTGCGTCCGACTCGACGAATTCGATGTCGGGATTTGGATCGACGATCTTTATCGAAGCAGCGCCGCCGCGCGCGCTGGCTTGATCGATCCGCAGCGCCGGTTGGTTGTAGTCAGCATTCGTTCCTCGCACCTGGAGGACGGCCGATGCCGATGCCAGTTCGCCGTCATTGGACTCTATGAGGATCGAGGCCATGAGCTGCTCCTAGCATCGAGGGCGATGCGACGTCATCTGGATCAGGACGCGAATGCCAGTACGGCACGCTAGGCACGCACCGTCACCGCTTCATCACCAGGCCGTCATCGAGGGCTTCTTCCAGGTGTCGTGTCCCATAGGCCGCCTTCTGGGCCAAGGTTGCCCGTCGCGGTACTAGCTGGTGACGTCGCGGCGGGCGAAGTGCCGGAAGGCCAGCGCGGTGAACACGGCGGCGTAGACCAGTGACTGGATGACCCCGCGGAACAGGTCCGAGGAGTCGACCGGGTTCTGGAGCAGGTCCGTCCAGGCGAACTCGTTCGCCGTCGGGAACCAGTCGCGGATGGCGCCGAGCTGCTGGACCTGGTCGAGGATCGCGAACACGAACATCGTGAAGATCGCCCCGCCGACGGCCGCCAGCGGCGCGTCGGTGATCGTGGACAACCAGAAGGCCAGGGTGCCGACCACGAGCAGGTGGACGACCAGGTACCCGACCATCCCGGCCAGCCGCAGCAGCCCGTCCCCCTGACCGATCGTGATGCCGACCGGCGTCTGGATGTCCTCGAAGCCGAACGCGATGCCGCCGGCCACCACGCCGACCACCACGAGCAGGAGGAACGCCCCGATCGACAACACCAGCGCGGCGTACCACTTCTGCCGGAGCAGCCGCATCCGCGGCACCGGGGTGGCCAACGTGTAGCGCAGCGACCCCCACTGCGCCTCGCTCGCCACGGTGTCGCCGAAGAAGAGCGCGAACACGACCACGAGGAAGAAGCCGGTGGTCGCGAAGAGCACGAACAGCGTGAAATTGAGCCCGCTGGAGGTCGCGACGTCGACGAGGTTGATCCGGCTGTTCTGCTGCGCGTCCTGGGACGCACCGAGTTGCAGGGCCGCGATGAGGATCAGCGGCAGCGCGACCATGAGCGCGAAGACGCCGATGGTCCGCCGCCGCTTGAACTGCCGGCGCAGCTCGACCGACAGCCGCAGGGTGCGCCCCGGCCGATAGCCCGCGACCGCACCCGTCGGTTGCACGTGCGGGGCCAGAATGGCCATTGTGGCCGTGCCCTCGGTCATGACTCCCCCACCAGTGCCAGGAACGCGTCCTCCAGCCGGCGACGCGGCGTGAACTGCTCGACGGCGACGCCTGCCTCGACGAGCGCCTGCAGCGCCCGCGCCCGGCTGGTCCCGTCGAGATCGGCCACCAGGCCGTCGTCGGTCACCTCGGCGCTGACCCCCGGCAGATCCTCGAGGACGGCGATCGCGCGGTCGGTGTCGGCGTCATCGGTGAGCCCGATCAGCACCGCACCGCCGGTGCCGACGATCTCCTCGACCGTGCCCTGCGCGATCTTCTGCCCCTTGGCCATCACCACCACGTGGCTGCAGGTCTGCTCGATCTCGCTCAGCAGGTGGCTGGAGATGATCACCGTGCGGCCGGTCGCGGCGTAGGACCGCAGCACCTCCCGCATGGCGTGGATCTGCGGCGGGTCCAGGCCGTTGGTCGGCTCGTCGAGCACGAGCAGGTCCGGCAGGCCGAGCATCGCCTGGGCGATGGCGACCCGCTGGCGCATGCCCTGGCTGTAGCTGCGCACCCGCTTGTCGATCGCCGTCCCGAGCCCGGCCACCTCGATCGCCTCGGCCATGTGCGCGTCCTCGGCCGGCCGGCCGGTCGCCGCCCAGTACAGGGTCAGGTTGTCGCGGCCGGACAGGTGCGGTTGCAGCCCGGTGCCCTCGACGAACGAGCCGAGCCGGGACAGCACGGGGGCACCCGGCCCCGCGGCGTGCCCGAAGATGCTGATCCGCCCCTCGGTCGGCCGGATCAGCCCCATGAGCATGCGCAGGGACGTCGTCTTGCCGGCACCGTTGGGCCCGAGCAGGCCGAGCACCTGGCCGCGCCGCACCTCGAACGACAGGTCGCGCACCGCGACGAATCCGTCCTTGTAGGCCTTGCTCACGCCCTCGAAGCGGAGCGGCACATCCTCGCCGTCGGGCTCCACGGCCGACACCCGCCGACGCCGCCGACGGCCCCACAGCTCCGCCACGCCCCAGCCCAGGAGACTGAGCGCTGCGAGCACCGCCAGGAGCAGCCACCAGCGGGAGGAGCCCGCGTCGGCCTGCGTCCGGCCGCCGACCTCCGGCACCGCCAGCCCCACGGTGTCGCCGGCCAGGCCGACGGAGTAGACCGCCGGCTGGGCGGGCAGCGCGAAGCCCTGGTCGGTCGAGGAGACCACGAGCCGCATCGTGTGGCCGGCCTCGAAGCGGTGCACGATCCCCGGCAGCGTGATCGACACCCGGGTGGGCTGCGCCGGATCGGTCGACAGCCCGGTCAGGGCCAGTGGCGCCACGAGTCCCGCGGGGAGGGTGGTGGCGCCTCCGGGGGCGACGTCGTAGAGCTTGGCGAAGAGGGTGGCCGTGCCTGCCGGGCCGGCGACTGTGATCTGCGTGGTGGGCGCGCCGACGACCTCGACAGCGCTGGCCAGCGGGGCGCTCTCGAAGGAGGCCAACTGCCCGGGGATTTCCAGCGTGGTCCCGCCCAGGGCCGCGGTGAGCGCCCCCAGGCCGGGGACGGTGGTCAGCGCGGCGGGCGCGCCCCCCGCGGGGGTGACGATCGGCTCGGTGCGGCCGCTGAGCGTCACGCGGGCGCGTTCCGCCGGCGCCCCGCCGTCCAGGCCGGGGTATCGGTCGGTCACCACTGTCTGGCTGCCACCCTGGACACCGCCCACGCCGGTGCCGCCCAGCCCGGTGGGCGCGGGGAACTCGAAGCCGGTGCCCGGATCCGCGCCCTGCCCGCGCAGGTGGAAGTCGAACCATCCGGCGACCTGGCCGCGCAGGTCGGCGGTGACCCGGTCGGAGGCTGCCGAGTCGTGGCCACCGGCGTACCAGACGACCTTCACGGCGGTGCCGTTCGCCGCGATCCCGCGAGCGTTGGCGTCGGCCTGCCCCAGGCCGAACAGCGAGTCCTGGGTGCCCTGGATCAGCAGGGTGGGGGCCTGGATCCGGTCGAGGACGCCGGCCGGACTGCTGCGGTCCAGGACCGCGGCGATCTCCGGCGTCAGCGTCCCCGTGGCGGCCGCCGTCTGGTAGGCGGCGCAGATGTCGGCCCGGAACCGGCCGCAGGTGAGCGCCTGCGCCACGGCTACGGGGTCGAGCGAGGAGGAGTCGGTGCCGGTGAGGCCCGGCGCGGCGCTGTTCCGGCCGCCTCCGCCTCCGCCTCCGAGGGCATTCAGCGGGCCGCCGCTGGGCGACGAGCCGACGCCGAAGAAGAGGCCGGACCACAGCCGCTTGTAGACGCCGGTGCCGCTGGCCCCGGGTGTGGCTGCCACCGTCCGGGCGTCGACCTGGCCGGCCTGAGAGGGAAAGAGCGCCGACGTGAGGGAGTTCCAGGTGATCTGGGGGGCGACGGCGTCGATGCGGTGGTCATAGGCGGCACCCAGAAGCGCCAGCGCGCCACCGTAGGAGCCGCCGGCCACGCCGACCCGGGGGTCGCCTGGACCGTCGAGTTGGACGTCGTCCCGCTGGGCGAGCCCGTCGATCAGCGTGGAGAGGTCGGCGACCTCGAACCGCGGGTCGTCGAGCCCGATCTGCCCCGTGCTGCGGCCGAAGCCGCGGGCCGAGTAGGTGAGGACGACGTAGCCGCGCCCGGCGAGGTCCCGCGCGTCGTCGGCGACGGACTCCTTGCTCCCGCCGAAGCCGTGCGCGAGCACGACGGCCGGCGACCGACCGCCGCCTGGCGGCAGGTACAGGGTCGTGTCCAGTTGGACCGCGTCCGCACCGGAACCGGAGGGCACGCGGGCGTCCTCGGTG
Source organism: Blastococcus sp. (assembly GCA_025965695.1). GTDB lineage: Bacteria > Actinomycetota > Actinomycetes > Mycobacteriales > Geodermatophilaceae > Blastococcus_B. Next base: position 1,425 of record JAOPWM010000024.1, on the reverse strand, counting down.
CGGACGCCGGCCGCGGCGGAAGCGGTCGGAGCGAGGACTACGCCGGCGAGCAGCGGAACGGCGAGCAGGGCGGCGAGCGTCGCACGGGCGCCTTGGCGCGGGCGAGGACGCACGAGCCCGCGGAGGGAGCGCACGCAGCGCCCAACGGACGGCGGCCGCATGGTGTTCCGCCCGCTTGGAGCGGCAAGTGGCGCAGGCGCCGGGGTGGTGCGGCGTATCAGGGCTGCCAGTCTCCGGTCACGACGACGACCAGACCGGGAGCGGTGACGCCGGCGGGGAGCTGGAAGAACCGCACCGCGGGCCCCTGCAGCTGCGGGAAGGCGTCGACCAACTGGACTGCCGCCTGACGCTGCGTCTCGTCGCCCTCGGTGAAGAACACCGTGCTGGCGGCCACGTCACCTGCGGTGTACCCGCCGACTCCGGGCGTCGCCCACCCTCCGGTGCCGAATGCCGCGGCGGCCTTGGCCGCCAGGCCATTGGTCTCCGTCGCGTTGAGAACCGTGATCGGCACCCGCACGGGTGTGGCCGGCGCCGGGGCGACGTTGACCGGCGTGCTGGGCAGGGCCGGCAGCGGGGTCGACGCATCCGGCATGAGCGCCGGGGCGGAACTCACGTTCGCCGGCGACTGAGCCGCGACCTGCTTCGTCTCGGGGGAGACGAAGGAGTAGACGCCGAGGACCCCGAGGGCCACGACCGTCATCGCCAGCAGTCCCTTGACGACCCGGCGCGGCTTGCGCACCTCGCCGTCGCCGTCGAGCTCGTCGAGGACGGCCACGGCCGAGCCGCTGCGCTTCTCCGCCTTCCGGCGGGCCATGTCGGCTGCCTGCCGCTCGGCACGCATCGCGGCGCGCCCGCCCACCACCGGACCGGTGCCCGGACCGCGGACCGGAGCCGGCGCGAGGTCCTCGTCGACGGCGTGGTCGATCGCGTGGTCGATCGAGTCACGGATGGGCGCCACCTGCTGCCGACGGCGCCCCGACATCCGCCGCTCGGGGATGGCGGTCGTGCCGGGTGCCGCTGCGCGGACGGTGACGGCTGACTGGTCGTCGTCGTTCGCCACGCCTACGTCACCCGAGCGGGAGGGCTTGGTCCAGTCGCCGTAGGCCGGGGACGGGGAGCCGGCGGGGGTCGTCTGCCGGGGCAGACGCGGCGCCGGGGGGGAGGAGAGGAACCCGCCGGACATACCGGGGCCGGTGGACGCGAGGGCCGACTCAGCATCCACCCAGGTACGGCTGGGGCGCGAGATCACGGGAGCCGAGCCGCCGTTGCGGTCGAGCGGGGCGCCCACCGAGGCGACGTCCGGGAACGCACCGTCGACGGTGAGCTCGATGCGCGGCTCCGGCGACGGGACGGCGACGAACGGTGCGACCGTGGTGCGCGGGCCGACGGGCGGGCGGGGTGCTGCGGCCGGGCGGGAGGCGGCCG
>JAOPWM010000311.1 GCA_025965695.1 Blastococcus sp. | reverse complement strand
ACACCGAGGACGTCTGAGCCCCGGTCGACTGCCGGCGTCCCCGCCCTGCGGCTGGGGTCGCGTGCCGTCCGGGGCGGCGAGTTCGTCAGTCAGGGCTGCGAGACCGTAGCCCCCGTGCCAGCCGTGCGGGAGCTGTCGGCTGAGGCGGGGAGCCCGGTCCGAGCAGAGGTCGTGCGGTGTCCTTCGACCCTGGCGGCGTTCCCGGCCCCCGTCCACTGTCGGTCGTCCCCCAAAGCCGCCGGTCGCGCGGCGGCAGCGTGGCCCAGACGCACGGCGCCAGAGCAGTGGACCTGATCGTTCCCCGACCCCAGGGACCCGGCATGACGACCGAACGAGCCACCGCCGCGTCGAACACCCCTGCTTCATTCAAGCGAACCGAGCTCCAGCGGCTCCCCTCGCCGGTTCCGGGCTGGGAGATCGTCCAGTCTCTCGCCGAGATCCCGGAGGGGATCGCCTCGGGCCGACACAGCCATCCGGGCCCGGAGGTTGGCTACATCGTTCAAGGTGACGTGGTGATGGAGTTCGACGACCGGCCGACGCTCGCCTTGCACGCAGGCGATCCGTTTCTGATCCCTCCGGGGATCATTCACAACGCGCGGAATGCCGGGACGGTCACGACCAAGATGCTTTCTACGTACGTGGTGGACGACACGCAGCCCCTCGCCACCGTCTACGGCTGATGTCGGCCGGTCTCGAGCCGTCGCACCACTCCCGCGCGGGCTTCGACGGGTTCACCCTGTCGCAGCTGAGCGTGGGTGAGGTGTCGCTGCGCGTACGGCAGGGTGGCGACGGTCCACCGCTGCTCCTGCTGCACGGCTACCCGGAGACCCATCTGATGTGGGGTGGCATCGCCGGCGAGCTCGCCCAGGAGTTCACCGTCGTGGCGCCCGACCTGCGCGGGTACGGGGACAGCTCCAAGCCCGACCCGGTGCCCGGCCACGGGAATTACGGCAAGCGTGCCATGGCCGACGACGGCGTCGCCCTGATGCAGCACCTCGGGTTCGAGGCTTTCGAGGTCGTCGGCCACGACCGCGGCGGCAGGGTCGGGTACCGGATGGCGCTGGACCATCCGCAGTCGGTCCGCCGCCTCACCGTCATGGATGTCATCCCCACCGGCGAGGTCTGGGCCCGCGCCGACGCCCGGTTCGCCGTCGGGTACTGGCACTGGGCGTTCCTGGCCCTGCCGAGCCCCGTCCCCGAGCGGCTCATCGCGTACGACCCGGAGTTCTTCTTCTTCGACGCCGAGTTCGGCGGCGTGATCCGGGGGTTCGCGCCCGAGGCCGTCGCCGACTATGCCCGCTGCGTTCGGGATCGGGCGGTCGTGCAAGCCATCTGCGAGGACTACCGCGCCGGTGCGACGTGCGACCGCCAGATGGACGACGTGGACCGCGCCGCCGGCCGGAAGATCGCCTGCCCGACCCAGATCCTGTGGGCGGGCAAGGGAGCCCTGGCGACCTGGTACGACACCCTCGCGATCTGGCACGACTGGGCAGAGGACGTCACCGGTGAGGCCCTGGACTGTGGCCATTTCCTGGCCGAGGAACGCCCCACGGAGACCCTGGCGGCCATCCGCCGCTTCCACGCCACGGCCCGGGAGTGACGGCCGTACTGCAGTCCGGACGCCGGCACTCGTCTCATGTGCAGGGTCGATCGCCGATCATCAGCCGAAGGTGAACGCGAGGGCCTCCACGCCCGGATCCAGGAACTCGATCTCGAACTCCCGATCAGCGATGGGCTGGGGCTGACGGATCAGCTGGTAGAGCCGCTGCTGGTCCAGCGTGCCGTTGCCGCGCTCGTCGACGTCGACTCCATGAGCCGCGCCCGGCGGCTGCCCGTCGAGGAGCACGCGAAATCGCGGGGATGTGCCGCGCGATGTCGGCCCCATGACCAGATGAAGGTCGCGGGCGTGGAAGCGGTAGGTGATGTGGCCGTTCGCCTCGTTGAGCACGGTGGCCTGTGCCTCCATCGTCCAGTTCCCCGAGAGGGCCCACTGGTTGAGCCGCAACCGCCCCGGAGTCGAATAGACGTGCCGCTCGTCGATCTGGGCTCCACCGGGAGAGGCGAAGTTTTCGGTGCGCTCGTAGCCGACGTAGTTCTCCGCGGACTCCAGGTCGTTCCAGTCGGCGGCGGCCTCCGCGCCCTCGCCGTCCACCGAGACGAGATCGTGGGGGACGTCGTCGGCCCCGGACTCGGCCAGCAGTTGCTGGATGACCGACTCCGACGTCCCGTAGTCCCCTTCCCCGAAGCGATGGTGCCGGATGAGGCCCCGCGCATCGACGAAGTAGAGGGCCGGCCAGTAGTGGTTGGTGAAGGCATCCCAGACCGAATAGTCGGTGTCGACCGCGATGGGGTAGTCGACGGCCATCTCCTGCGCGGCCCGGCGGACGTTGCGGAGGTCCTTCTCGAAGGGGAACTCGGGCGTGTGCACGCCGATCACCACGAGCCCCTGGTCGCGGTACCTCTCCGCCCAGGCGCGGACATAGGGAAGGGTCCGCAGCCAGTTGATGCAGGTGTAGGTCCAGAACTGGACGAGGACGGTCTGCCCGCGCAGGCTCTCCGCCGTCAGCGGCGGCGAGTTGAGCCAGGCGGTCGCGCCTTCGAGGGAAGGCATGTGACCTTCGGTGGGCGGGCGGAGCGTTCGGGACGACATGGCCGTGCACCTCACCCTTCGTTCCGTGTCAGTAGCCGTCGACCTCGATGACGGTGTCGGTGAACGCTTGCGGTGCTTCCTGGGGCGTGGTCATGACGGTGGTACGTCTCTTCCGGTGCCCGCACCGGTCTCGACACCACCGGGACGTCGGTCGTCGTTCGTTGCCGCCCGGGGTCGCGGTACCGATGAGTCGCCCACGGGCTCGACCCCGCGCATCGCTGGTGGCCCGCGTGGGCCGTTCCCACCGTAGGGCGGCGCGGGGAGCAGGTCTATGACGCGATCTCCGTCACCTTCCTGCCGCCTCGCGCACGTACCTCTGGCGGCGACGACTGCGCACAGGACAGGCT
>JAOPWM010000299.1 GCA_025965695.1 Blastococcus sp. | reverse complement strand
AGGCCGCGAGCGAGATCAGGGACAGCGGCACGTCCAGGACGGCCTTGCGGGCCAGCCGCGCGTCCTCGTCCCGCGCCAGGCGGCGCGCCCGTCCGACGTGCCCCCCGGAGGCGCCGGCGGACCAGGCGGCCAGCGCCGGGTCCACGCCGTCCCGGCGGACCAGGACGTCGGCGATCGCGTCGACCGGCGGCGTGCGCAGGGCGACGACGCGACACCGGGACCGGATGGTCACGGGGACGTCGTCGGGATGCAGGCTCGGGGCACAGAGCATGACCACCGTGCGCGGCGGGGGTTCCTCGATCATCTTCAGCACCGCGTTGGAGGCCTGCTCGGTCATCCGATCGGCGTCCTCGACCAGGATCACCTGCCAGCGCCCCTGCGACGGCGCCCGTCCGGCGACCCGCACCAGCTCCCGGGCCTCGGCCGCACCGATCGACAGCCCGTCCGGAACCACGACGTGCACGTCGGCATGCGTGCCTGCGAGCACCGTCCGGCAGGCGTGGCACGTGCCGTCGCCGCCGTCCGGGCACTGCAGGGCAGCGGCGAACGCCCGGGCCGCCACCGACCGTCCCGACCCGGGCGGCCCGGTGAACAGCCAGGCGTGCGTCATCGCCGAGGGGTTCTCGATCGCCGCGCGCAATTCGGCGACGACAGCCGCCTGGCCGACGACCTGCGCCCAGACGCCGTCGGGCGCCGCCACCACCGAGGTCACGGGTGCAGCTGCGGGGTCGAGCCGGTCTGGGCGTGCGGATGGTGCGGGCCCTCGACGGCAGGGACCTGGACGGCCATGGGGACATGGTCTGCTACCGGAGCATGCGCAATCTGCTGCAGCGGCAGACCGGAGAGCAGCTCGGCCACCCGCACCCGGATGACCGCTGCGATCTCGTCGGGTGTCTGCCGGGCGTTCACGACCAGGTAGCGGTCCGGATCGGACTCGGCGAGCGCCAGGAAGGTCTGCCGCACCCGCTGGTGGAAGTCCAGGGACTCCGACTCGAGCCGGTCGGCGACGGCCCGCCCACGGGCGCGGGCCAAGCCCACCTCTGGTGGGAGGTCGAGCAGCACGGTGAGATCGGGCTGCAGGCCCTCGGTCGCCCAGCGCGAGAGCATGCGAACCTCGTCCAGCGGGATGGTGCGACCAGCACCCTGGTAGGCCAGTGAGCTGTCGATGAACCGGTCGCTGATGACCACCTCGCCCGCGTCCAGAGCCGGGCGCAGCACGTCCTGCACGTGCTGGGCACGGTCGGCGGCGTACAGCAGCGCCTCGGAGCGCGAGGAGATCCCGGTGTGCGTCCGGTCCAGGACGATCGACCGGATACCCGCCCCGGACGGCGTGGCGCCGGGCTCGAACGTCGCCCGCGCGATCAGGCCCTCGTTGGTCAGCCACTCCTGCAGTCGGCGCACCTGGGTGGATTTGCCGGCACCTTCGCCGCCCTCGAACGCGATGAAGACACCCCCGCCGGCGAGCCGACGGCGCGCGGTGGTGTCCCGGCGGAGCGCGGTGACCACGTCGGCGAGCAACGGCATCGGCCGACCGTCGTCCATCTGCCGGTAGGACAGGACGCCGACGCCGAGCGCGAGCAGGCCGGCGACGAAGAGCATGACCCGTTCGCCGGTCACCGGGACGGTCGCGATGCCGAGGTCGATCTGGTGGCGGCCGATGAGGCCGACCCCGAACGGCACCACGGCGAGCGACAGGATCAGCGCGGCCCGCACCAGCGACTGGACGAGGGCGAAGGTCCGTCCGCGGATCTCGTCCTGGACCTCCGTGCCCAGCAGGGTGAATCCGGCCAGGTACGCGATGCCGGCGAAGAAGCCCATGAAGACGACCAGCAGCAGTGCGATCCACAGCGTGAACGCCCAGGCCATCAACAGGACCATCGCGCCGGCGCCGACGATGGCGATGCCGAAGATGCGCTCACGGGCGAGATCGCGGGCGATGCTCGGGCCGAAGGCGATGCCGACCCCCAGGCCGACGAAGACGGCGCCGAAGAGCAGCCCGTAGGCGGCGTCGCCGCCACCGAGGGCGTTGGCGAACGCCTGCCCGGTCGCGATGATCACGCCGGCGGCGGCCATGGCCCCGGTGATCCCGATCACGAGACCGCGGACCAGCGGGGTGTGGCCGGCGAAGGAGAGCCCGTGTTTCAGCGAGCCGAAGAAGCTCTCCTGCGACCCGGTCACGCCGGCCGCGCGACGGCCGCTGATCGACGGCAGGTTCCAGATGACGAACGCGGCGACCAGGAAGGTCAGCGCGTTCAGGAAGAGCGCCAGGTCCACCTCGTCGACCGAGGGAATGACGTCCGACAGCCGGCCGCCGACGCTGGTCAGGAGCGCGAAGACGATCGCGGCGAGGACGGGGGTGAGCCCGTAGGTGGTGACGAGCGAGAGCTGGTTGGCCGGCTCCAGCTGGTCCTTGCGCAGCATGTTCGGGACGGCCGCGTCCTTGGCCGGGATCCAGAACAGGCTGAACGACTCGATGAGGAACTGCGCCACGAACAGCCAGATCAGGTTGTCGACCAGCGGGATCGACGCGAACAGCGCGAACCGGATGATGTCGGTGATCACCATCGTCTTGCGGCGGTCGAACCGGTCGGCGAAGGCGCCGGCCAGGGGGCCGAGGACGATCGCCGGGAGCAGGCGGAAGAGCAGGACACCACCGAGGGCGAAGTTGGCCGCCGCGAAGCCGTCGACCAGGGACGTCGCGGTCGCGGTGATGGCCAGCAGGCCGAGCCAGTCACCGAAACTCGACAGCGACATCGACAGCCAGAGCCTGCGGAAGTCCCGGACTCGCAGGACCGCGCGCAGCTTGGCCACCAGCCCGACCGCGCCCAGCACGTCGGCGGGCGGCTCATCCGCCACGCCCTCGACCACGCGCTCGCCCCGAGCGTCCGGCGGTACCGGGGCACCGGCGGACGGCGGCCCGTCGGCCGGCCGTGCGTTCCGCTCGGCCGGCCGCGCGTCCACCACGTTGTCGGGGGACGGCGCCGGTGGCGTCGGGTCGGACGGAATCGGGACTCCCGGGGTCGGAGGGCGGGGAGGCAGCTGTCGCTCAGCCGTCTCACGGTACCGGTCAGTGCCGACACCTCCGGCACGTTTCCACCCGGAAGAGGGCCGGTGCGCCGCGTCGGATCCGCCCGGGAGCGGGTGGTTAGGGTTTCTCCCGGTGACAGCTGACGAACAGCCGACGGACGGCGCTGCGTCGCGTCCACGCCCCTCCGGCTGGGACCCCACCGGCTACCTGCGCTTCGCCGGCGAGCGGGCCCGCCCTTTCGTCGACCTGCTCAGTCGCGTCGGCGCCGACGCCCCGTCAGCGGTGGTCGACCTGGGCTGTGGCGAGGGGAGCATGACGGCGACCCTGGCCGAACGCTGGCCCACAGCCCGGGTGACCGGGGTGGACTCCTCCCTCGAGATGCTTGCCGCGGCCGCGGCCTCCGCCGTCCCTGGGCGCGTCGAGTTCGTGCGCGGGGACGTCCGCGACTGGGCGCCGGACGGGCCGGTGGACGTCGTGCTGAGCAACGCCGTCCTGCACTGGGTGCCCGGTCACGAGCGGCTGCTCACCCGGTGCGCCGGGTGGCTCCGGCCCGGCGGCCGGCTGGCTGTCCAGGTGCCCGGCAACTTCCGCGCCCCCACGCATGCGCTGCTCGCGGAGCTGTGCCTCTCCCCACGCTGGGCGTCCCGGCTCGCCGACGCCGCTCCACGCCCCGACGCCGTCCTCGAGCCCGCCGGATACCTCGACGTCCTCACCGCCGCCGGACTGTCCCCCGACGTGTGGGAGAC
>JAOPWM010000277.1 GCA_025965695.1 Blastococcus sp. | reverse complement strand
TGGTCGCCGTCGTCGTCGTCGCCGGGATGACGGTAGTGGCGCTGTCGCTGCAGTCGTCGTCGACCGGTGTCGTCGCCTTCGGTCCGGTCGACCAGGTGGCCATCGGCGGCCTCGGTCTGGTCCTGGGCGCCGGAATCCTGTTCCTGGGCCGCTCCCGCGTGGACGCCGACGCCACCGGGATCCGGTGGCGCAACGTCGTCCTCCAGCACGAGCTGCCCTGGTCCGCCGTCCGCGCCGTCGCCTTCGACCGGAAGTCGGCGTGGGCCTCGCTGATCCTGAGGAACGACGACGAGGTCGCGCTGTTCGCCGTGCAGGCCGTGGACCGGGAGCGTGCGGTGCAGGCGGTGGAGGGGCTCCGGGAACTCCTCGCCGCCGCGCGTGCCCAGGAGCCGACGCCACCACCGTTGCTGTACGACCCCCGGGAATGACCTGGGGAGCGACAGAGCTGTAGCATGGACGTGCCTCCCTGCTTCATCGAGGCACGCGAACCATCCAGCGGCCCTTCCCGGGCCGCTGATCCAAGAGGAGCCCGCTCCCACCCGACGCCGTCCCAGGCGTTCAGGTCCCCGGATCGCGAGAGTCGGCCATCGGTCGGCTGTCGTGACGTGTACGAGCCTTCGGGTGCGTGCGACACCGGCGAGTGGGCCCCGTGAGCTGATGCTCCCGGGGCCTTCGTTCTCTCCGGCGTCCGGAACGGGTAGCGACTCCTCACAGGCAAGAGCAGAGGAGAGGCCATCACCGAGCCCCGCATCAACGACCGCATCCGTGTCCCCGAGGTCCGCCTGGTCGGTCCGGAGGGTGAGCAGGTCGGCGTCGTGTCGATCGGCGAAGCGTTGCGACTGGCCCAGGACTCGGAGCTCGATCTCGTCGAGGTCGCTCCCATGGCCCGGCCGCCGGTCTGCAAACTCATGGACTACGGGAAGTTCAAGTACGAGTCCGCCCAGAAGGCCCGCGAGGCCCGGCGGAACCAGGCGCTCACCGTCATCAAAGAGATGCGGCTGCGCCTCAAGATCGACCCGCACGACTACGAGACCAAGAAGGGCCACGTCGAACGCTTCCTCAAGGGCGGCGACAAGGTCAAGATCACCGTCATGTTCCGTGGCCGGGAGCAGTCCCGCCCGGAGATGGGCTACCGACTGCTGCAGCGGCTGGCCGCCGACGTCGCCGAGCTCGGCGTCGTCGAGTCCAACCCGAAGCAGGACGGCCGCAACATGGTCATGGTGATCGCTCCGCACCGGAACCAGGCAGCCACCGATGCGGCCCGCCGGACCGCGAAGGCGGAGAAGGCCACGGCGTCGGAGCACGCGGCCGAGGAGCAGGCGCCCAGCGCCTGACAGGTCGCCACACCGCAGGACCGCACCACCGAGACGGCCGGTGCGCAGTGGGTCAGCTCCGTGCTGACGCCTGCGCACCGACACCACACGAACAGGACGAGGGACATGCCTAAGCAGAAGACCCACAAGGGCACCGCGAAGCGCGTGCGCGTGACCGGCACCGGGAAGCTCGTTCGCGAGCACACGAACAACCAGCACAAGTTCGAGGTGAAGTCCTCCTCGCGCAAGCGTCGGGTGAGCGGCACCGGTGTGCTCTCCCCAGCTGACGCTCCCCGGATGAAGAAGCTGCTGGGTCTCTGACCTCCCTCCACTGACGAGAAGACAGGAGTACTCACGTGGCACGCGTGAAGCGGGCGGTCAACGCCCAGAAGAAGCGCCGGACGACCCTGGAGGCCGCTTCCGGCTACCGCGGTCAGCGTTCCCGGCTGTACCGCAAGGCCAAGGAGCAGCTGCTCCACTCGGCGACGTACTCCTACCGCGACCGTAAGGCGCGCAAGGGTGACTTCCGCAAGCTCTGGATCACCCGGATCAACGCCGCGGCCCGCCTGAACGGGATGACCTACAACCGGTTCATGCAGGGGCTCAAGCTCGCCGACATCGAGCTGGACCGCCGCGTCCTGGCCGAACTGGCCGTGAACGAGCCGGCTGCCTTCGCCGCGCTGGTGGAGACCTCGCGCGCCGCCGTGGCCGCCGCTCCGGCGACCGCGACCGACGCTGCCTGATCAGGCCCGACGCAGTCCCGACGCCGTCGGTGACCGGCCCTCCGGGGTCGGCGCCGGCGGCGTCGTTGCGTGTGTCGTTGCACGTCCGGCGCCGGGAGCCCGACACCGTCATGACTGAACTGTTGACCGAGCGGTCCGCGCGGATCGCCGCCGCCCGCAAGCTCACCCGCCGCGCGGGCCGCGATGCAGCGGGGTTGTTCCTCGCCGAGGGCCGTCAGGCCGTCGCCGAGGCCCTGACCGACCCGTCCGAGGTGCAGGAAGTGTTCGCCACGGAGGCCGCGGCGTCAGCCCACCGGGACCTGCTGGCATCGACGGCGGTGCCCGTGCGGCTGGTGACCGAGAAGGCTGCGGCCGGCCTGTCGGAGACCGTCACGCCGCAGGGGCTGGTCGCCGTCTGCGCCCTCCGCGACGTCGCTGCCGAGACGCTGATCGCCGCTCCGCCGCGGTTGGCCGTGGCGTTGTCCGAGCTCGCCGATCCGGGCAACGCCGGCACGGTGCTGCGGACGGCGGACGCCTGCGGTGCCGCGGCGGTGGTGTTCGGCGCGGGTTCGGCGGACCCGTACGGCGGCAAGGCGGTGCGGGCCAGCGCGGGCAGCCTGTTCCACGTCGACGTCGTCCGCGGCGCGCCGCTGGTCCCACTGGTGGTGGCGCTGCAGTCGGCCGGGGTGACCGTGCTGGCGGCCGACGGTGGGGGAGAGGCCGGACTGGACGAGGTCGCTGCCGCCGGGCGGCTCGCCGGGCCGGTGCTCTGGCTGTTCGGGAACGAGGCGCGGGGGGTCCCCGCCGAGCTGGCGCAGCTCGCTGACGCCCGGGTGCGCATCCCGATGCGCGGCCGGGCCGAGAGCCTCAACCTGGCCGCCGCCGCGGCGATCTGCCTCTACACGACCCAGCTCGCCCAGGGCTGACCCCCTGGGACTTTCGGCGCCGAAAGTCCGGCTTGAGACGGACTTTCGGCGCCGAAAGTCCGTCTCAGACCAGGTGGGCGCGCCTCCAGAGCAGCTCGGACGCGCCGCCGACCAGGCCGACGTCGCGCAGGAAGCCCACCAGGCCGGTGGAGGCGTCGCGCAGCTTGTCCCCGTAGTGCGTGTTGGCCCGGGCCACCGCCTTGGCCTCCCTCGGGTCCAGTCCCACGGAGGCGTAGACCTCGGGCTGCACCAGGTTGTCGGCGACGATCGCGGCGACCGTGGCCACACCCGCGCGGTGCCGGCGCAGCTGCCAGCGGGAGAGCTCAGGCGTCCGGCGGGCGATCTCCTCGCGGGCGAAGCGCATGTGCCGGGCCTCTTCCACGACGTGGATCTGGCTGGTGGCGCGGGTGAGCGGCTGGACGCGCTCGTCCTTCATCAGGTCGCGCTGGAAGATGTCGAGGATCTCCTCGGCGACCAGGATGGCCGCGTAGGCGGCCGGACCGTCGAACCGCTTCACGAACGCCTTGCCGAGCCGAAGGATCGACGCCGGGGGCTGGTAGGACGGCGCACCGAACTTCTCCGCCGTCCGGGCGAACATCACCGAATGCCGGCACTCGTCGGCGATCTCGGTGAGCGCCCACTGGACGTGCGGCTGGGCCGGGTCCTCCCCGTAGATGTCCTTGAGCACAAGTTGCATCAGCAGGCACTCGAACCAGATACCGACGCCCGATATCGAGCAGTACTCGTGGATGGTCAGGGTGACGCGCTGGGCCTCGGTCAACGAATCCCAGAGCGGCGTGCCGTACAGGCTGGACCACTCCGGTGACAGACCGTAGAGGTCGTCGGGGATCGGAGCGGCCCAGTCGATGTCGACCACCGGGTCGTAGGACTTCTTGGCGGCCGAGCCCAGCAGTCGGGCGGACAGGGCCTCACGGTCGACGGGCTTCTTGCCCGACTGTCCCGTGCCATCAGTGGGCATAGTTGTGGACAGGGTGGCGGTCATCGGCGGGTTCCCCCAGACGTCGAGTGCGGCTGTGATGAAAGGTAGCTGTTACCGTGAAACACATGCAACGTGTGGCCGATTCTCCGGGCGTGCCGCCGCGCTCCGGCGAACCCGTCGAGGCCCCGCTTCCGGTCCAGGACGGCCGTCGCGCCCGCTGGACGGAGCACCGCCGTGCCCGGCGCGAGGACCTGGTCGCGGCCGCCGTGGAGGCCGTGCGCCTGGCCGGCCCGGAGTTCGCCGTCGACGACGTGGCCCGGAGCGCCGGGGTGTCGAAGACCGTCATCTACCGCTACTTCACCGACAAGGACGAGCTCGTCGACGCCGTCCTGGAGCGGATCTCCAACGCGATCCTGCTGCCGCGACTGCTGGGCGAGATCGCGGTCGAGCACGCCGACGACCGTGCCGACCTGCGCGCGGTCATCTCCGCGTTCGTGTCGCTGATCGAGGACGAGCCCGAGTTGTACCGCTTCGCCTACGCCCAGGCAGGCCGATCGGGGCGGGCCGATCTCGTGGCCACGACCGAGCACGAGATCGCAGAAGCGCTGGCGGTGGTCATGTCCGCGCGGCTCACCGAGGCCGGACGGCCGGCCGACGCAGCGAGAACCTGGGCCTACGGCGTCGTCGGCATGGTCCAGCTGGCAGCGCACTGGTGGTCCACGGCCCGCACGGTGCCTGCTTCCGAACTGGTCGAGCAGCTCACTCTGCTCGCCGACGGGGGTCTGACCGCACTGCTCCCGCCGCGGCGGGGCATATCGGGAGAGAGCCGATGAGCGAGCACGGGGCCCCGGAGGGCTACGAGGGGGAGGTCACCGTCACGGTGGACGGCGCATCGCCCCGCACCGCGCGGGCCGCGCTGGCCGCCCGCTTCGACCCGCTCGCCGGTCACGTCGTCTGGACCGGCCGCGTCGCCCTGGAGCTCGCCCCGCGCACCTCGTTCGAGATCACGACGCCGCACGGCGCCGCCGCGGCCGAGGCCACCGAGGCAGACGCCTGGGGCAACACCCGGCTGACCGGCCGCGGCCGTCCGCCGTTCCCGGTCGAGCTGCTGGACGGCGACCCCGCGACCGCATGACCTTGCGGTCCCGCGCCGTCAGCCGGGCAGGGTGATGAGGACGACGGCGGTCACGGCGGCTCCGAGGCCCGCGACCTGGGCGCGGACGAGCCGCTCACGCAGCACCACCTGGGCCAGCACGACGGTGCTGACAGGGTAGAGCGAGGCGAGGACGCCGGTGATCGCGAGCTGCCCGTCCTGCTGGGTGGCGAGCAGGAAGAGGGCGTTCGCGGTCATGTCGCCGACCCCGGAGGTGAGGACGAGGGGGAGTGCCCCCCGGCTGACCCGCAGCGGCTTCCTCCCGGCGAGGGCCACCACGACCACGAGCACGACCGAGGTCAGGCGGGCCGCGACCAGCGGTGTGAGGCCGGCGTCGGCGGAGGTCCGGTCGAGCAGGACGAAGAAGAACCCGAACGCGATCCCGGCCATGAGCGGGGCGGTCAGGCTGGCCGGCCGCGCCGCCCGCAACGAGGAGAGGCCGCTCTCCGCGGACACGAGGACGACGGCGACCAGTGCGAGCGCGATCCCGGCCGCCGCCCAGGGGCCGATCCGGTTCCCGCTCAGCAGCCCGACCAGCACGGGGACGGCGGCGGCGGTGACGGCGGTGACGGGGGCGATCACGCTCATCACGCCGCCGGCCAGGGCACGGAAGAACACGAGCAGCCCCGTCGTGCCCGCGAGGCCGGCCGCCGCTCCCCAGGCCAGGTCGGCGAGGGTGACCGGGCCGCCGAGCCAGGGGAGCAACGCGAGGAGCGCCACCAGGCCGGCCAGCTGGGACAGGGCGACGACGCCGAACACCGACGCCCGTCGGCTGGCCAGCCCACCGAGGAAGTCCGACCCGCCGTAGACGACGGCCGAACACAGCGCCAGCACGACCGCCACGCCGACCTCCAGATCCGGGTGCGCCCCAGTGGTCACCCAGGGCGGTTTGTAGCACCCGCCCTCCCGCACGAGATCTGCACACTCGCCCTCATCAGGAGCCCGATGGGGGCGAGTGTGCAGATCTCGTGCGGGACAGGCCGGGAACCCGGGCGCGGGTGATCCCGGCAACCGGGCAGAATGGCCTCCTGTGTCTGGCGCCAATGATCCCTACGACCCCAAGCAGGTCGCCGCGCTCTCACCCGAGGCCCTCGACGACGCGGTGAGCGCCGCGCAGAAGGCGTTCGCGGCTGCGGGCGACCTCGAGGGTCTGGCCGCGGTCCGGCCGGCCCACCTGGGCGACCGCGCGCCGGTGCTGCTGGCCCGCCGCGAGCTGGGGGCACTGCCTCCCGCCGCGCGCTCGGACGCCGGCAAGCGGGTCAACGCCGCGCGCGAGGCGGTCACCGCCGCGTACGCCGTCCGGCTGACCGAGCTGGAGGCCGAGCGCGACGCGCGCGTGCTGGCCGAGGAACGGGTCGACGTCACCCTGCCGTGGGACCGCATCCCGCGCGGCGCGCGGCACCCGCTGACCACGCTCACCGACCGGATCGCCGACATCTTCGTGGGCATGGGCTACGAGGTCGCCGACGGCCCCGAGCT
>JAOPWM010000276.1 GCA_025965695.1 Blastococcus sp. | reverse complement strand
GACGGCGGCAGCCGGCGCGGCAGCCGGGGTGCGCTTGTAGGGGGTCGGCCGAACCGCGGCGGCCTTCGCCGCCGGCTGCACAGCCGGGGTCGCCGTCACAGCCGCGGCCGGCTTCCCTTCGGGAGCGGACTCGGCAGCAGGGGCGGCCTTTGCAACGGCCGCCGGCTTCACAGCGGCAGTGGGCTTCGCAGCAGGAGTCGCCGGCGTCGTCGTGGTGGTGGTGGCGCTGCGGGCGCCCGCGGTGCGAGCCGACACCTTCGCGACGGCAGCGGCGCGCGCTGCGGTGGCCGCCTTCGAGGTCGCGGCCCTGGCGGAGGCAGCCCCGGCCGTTGCGGCCTTCACGGTTGCGGTCTTCGCGGTCGCGGCCCTGGCGCTCGCAGCCTTCACGGTCGCGGCCTTCGCCGTCACCGCCCTGGCCGAAGCCGCCTTGGTGGTTGCCGCAGCCTTGGTGCTCGCCGCGGCCTTGGCCCGAGCGGCCAGCGTGCCCCCAGCTGACGCGGCGGTCCTGCTCCGCGAGGGACGAGGGGTGGAGACGGGCGAGATGGGCGGCGAGACGGGCATGGAGCCGTCGGCGGTCGTCGGGACGGACCCGGCGCGCTTCGCCTTCCCCTGGCGCTGCGTCGGGACCGTGCTGGTGGCCTTCTCCTCAGCCGGCCGGCGGGCGGTTCCGCGGGCCGAGGCGAGGGTGGATTCGGAGCCCGCTACGGGCGCCGGTCCCTCGACGAGGAGGTGGTCCTGGTGGAGCGAATTCATGCACCTGACTTCCGTTGGACGGCATTGCACGCGAACTCCTGGGGAGAGGAGCGGGACCCATGTAAACACGCCGTGACCGGTTCGTGATCTGGACTACCGGGTATCTACGTGCCGTTTAGTGGCGTGGGCCACAGGGCTTCAGTGATGTGGTTCCGCAGTGCGTAAGCGTGGAGTGACAGAGCGTGAAGAACACGCCGTCGTTGGTTGAAACTCGCGCGATCCAGGTCACGACGGGGCAAAAGACCCTGGAAGCGGCCGGACGACGGCCCTATCGGAGGAGAAACACACATGCGCGCAGTGACCTGGCACGGCCGAGCCGACGTACGGGTGGACACGGTTCCCGACCCGGTCATCCAGGACCCGACCGACATCGTCATCGAGGTGACGTCCACGGGGATCTGCGGCTCCGACCTGCACCTGATCGAGGTGATGGCGCCCTTCATGTCCGTCGGCGACATCATGGGTCACGAGCCGATGGGGATCGTGCGCGAGGTCGGCTCCGGGGTGACCGAGCTGAAGGCCGGCGATCGGGTCGTCGTCCCGTTCAACATCTCGTGCGGAACCTGCTGGACCTGCTCCCAGGGGCTGCAGTCCCAGTGCGAGACGACGCAGAACCGCGAGCAGGGCTTCGGCGCCTCACTGTTCGGCTACACCAAGCTCTACGGCCAGGTGCCGGGCGGGCAGGCCGAGTACCTGCGCGTGCCGTTCGGCAACACACTGCCGATCAAGGTGCCCGACGCGCCGCTGGACGACCGCTACGTCTACCTCTCCGACGTCCTCCCCACCGCCTGGCAGGCGGTGCAGTACGCCGGCATCCCGCAGGGCGGGAGCGTCCTGGTCCTCGGCCTCGGTCCGATCGGCGACATGTCCACACGAATCGCGAAACACCTCGGCGCCGGCCAGGTCATCGCGTCGGACGACGTCCCCGAGCGGCTGGCCCGCGCCCGCCGCAACGACGTCCAGGTCATCGACACCACGAAACGGGACGACGTCGTCGCCCAGGTCCGCGACCTGACCGACGGCCGCGGGCCGGACGCCGTCATCGACGCGGTCGGCATGGAGGCGCACGGCTCCCCGATCGCCTCGCTCGCGCAGAAGGCCACCGCGGTGGTGCCCGACGCGATCATGGAGAAGGTCATGCAGGTCGTCGGCGTCGACCGGCTGGCCGCACTCAACACCGCCATCGACGCCGTCCGCCGCGGCGGAACCATCTCGCTGTCCGGCGTCTACGGCGGCGCGACCGACCCGCTGCCGCTCATGCGCATGTTCGACAAGCAGATCCAGCTGCGCATGGGCCAGGCAAACGTGTGGCGGTGGGTGCCCGACATCCTTCCGCTGCTCCTCGACGGGGACGCGTTCGGCGTGGACGAGTTCGCGACCCACCACGTGCCCCTCGAAGAGGCGCCGCAGGCGTACATGAACTTCCGAGAGAAGAAGGACGGCGCCGTCAAGGTGCTCCTGCGGCCCTGACGGGCGCCGGCCCACGGCAGTGGGTGCCGGTGGGCCGGCTCCGTATCACTCTTGTGAGCAGGCACACGCCCCCTGAGGGCATGGCGGGGCGGTGCCTGTCCTTGCCCCTGGAGAGAGTCATCCAGCCCGGTCCCGAGGACGACGCAGTCCGCCGGCACTCTGCCCGCCCGCGTCCCCTTGGAGAACTGCCGTGCCTCGCGCACTCCTCGCCCTCGCCATCGGCGCCTTCGGCATCGGCACGACCGAGTTCGTCGTGATGGGGATGCTCCCTGAGATCGCCGACGGGCTCGGCGTCTCGGTGTCCGCCGTCGGCATGTTGATCTCCGCTTATGCGATCGGCGTCGTCATCGGCGCACCCACCCTCACGGCGCTCGGCCTCCGGTTCACCCCAAGACAGACCCTCGTGGCGCTGATGGTGGTGTTCGTCGTCGGCAACAGCCTGGCCTCGGTCGCCCCCACCTATGAGACGCTGGCCGGCGCACGGATCCTGACCGCCCTGGCGCACGGCTCGTTCTTCGGGGTCGGCGCCGTCGCAGCCCGTCGACTGGTCGCCCCCGAACGGGCCACGCAGGCAATCTCCCTGATGATCACCGGCTTGACGCTGGCCAACGTCATCGGCGTGCCGCTGGGGACATTCATCGCCCAGCAGACGAGCTGGCGGCTCGTTCTCGGGGGCATCGCCCTCATCGGTCTGGTGACCATCGCCGGCCTGCTGGCCTGGATGCCAGGGGACCCGGGTGAGCCCGCGGACCTGCGCACCGAACTGGCGGCCTTCCGCCAGGGGCAGGTCTGGCTGGTCCTGGGGCTGACCATGGTCGGCTTCGCGGCGATGTTCGCCGTGTACAGCTACGTCAGTCCGATCCTCACCGACCTGGGCGGGATCCCCAGCGGCTGGGTCACGCCGGTCCTCGGCCTGTTCGGCGCCGGCACCACGGTGGGCACCGTGGTGGGTGGGCGCCTGGGTGACCGCTACGGCTTCTCCTTCGTGGCCGTGGGGCTGCTCGTCATGGCCGGTGTGCTCGTCGCCTTCGCTTTCCTCGCCCGTACCCCTGTCGCCGCCGTCACGCTGCTCGTGCTGTTCGGGACGGTCGGCTTCTCCCTCGGGCCGGTCGTGCAGAACGGCGTCATCGAGGCCGCCCGGGTGCGGGGCGGCAGTCTCGTCTCGGCGGCGAACCAGGGCGCGTTCAACGTGGCCAACGCCATCGGTGCCTCTCTGGGTGCCCTCGTCATCTCCCATGGACTGGGCTACACCGCTCCCATGTGGGTGGGCGCGGTGCTGGCGCTGGCCGGCGCAGGCATCGCGGTGCTGGTCCAGGTCGTCGACCGGCGGGCGATCAAACGGGCGACCGCCGACGTGCGGCGGTGGCGGCAGGCCCTGGACGAGCTCGCCACTTCGTCCAGTTGAGGGCGCGCCCACCGACGAGGTGGCGACGCGAACCGACCTGGGAGGAGAACAGTCACGAGCCCGCCGACATCCCCATCCGGCCGATCGCGCTGTTAGCTTCCCCGAAGCCGCCTCTCCCCGCGCGGTCGATTCGTCACAGCTCAGTCATCCCGCACCGCCTACTCGGGACGGCCATGGCATACACACACACGCACGCATCCGGGCCGGCGGCCGCCTCCATCGATGTGGTCGCCTGCACCCGGATGTTCGGCACCGTGGCGCGGAAGGTGCTCCGGGGACTCCTCGGTGACCTCGACGAGCTCCGGCAGGCTGCCGCCATCACGGCGGGACTCGCGGCGCCAGCCGTGGGACAGCTGCGGGGCACGCTGGACCTGCGGGACGACCGGATCCCCGCCCCGCTCACGGTCGGGCTCGACGCCCCGTGAGCGCCCGGGAGTCGCACCTGGTGATCGGCTCCGGCCCGTCCGCTGCAGTCACGGCGCTGACTCTCTCCGCGCGTCCCGACCAGCACGTGACGATCCTCGACATCGGCGGGCGGCTCGAGGCCGAGCGACGAGACACCGTGGCTCGGCTCTCCGTCCAGGACGAGAGTGCCTGGCGAGCCGAGGACATAGAGCTCATCAGCGCCCGCACGGTCGCCCCGGTCCCGGGAGTGGTACCGCAGAAGCGCACGTACGGCTCGAACTACCCGTTCCGCAACCTCGGCCAGACCACCGGCATCGACGGCCGGCCCTCCAGCACCAACCTCGATGTCACCTCATCGGCCTACGGCGGCTTCTCGAACGTCTGGGGCGCGCAGGTGATGCCCTTCTCGCGCAGCACGTTCGCCCGCTGGCCGGTCTCCTGGCCGGAGATGGAGCCGCACTACCGGGCGGTGTTGGACGAGGTGCCCCTCACGGCCGAGGTCGACGACCTGGCGGAACTCTTCCCGCTGGTCAACCCGAGCAGCGGTCTGCCACCCCTGGGGCCTCGGGCGACCGACGTGCTGCACCGCTACGAGCGGCACCGCGAAGCGCTGCGCAGCCACGGGGTGATCGTCGGCCGCGCCCGCCTGGCACTCGCGGCGGAGGGGTGCACGCGCTGCGGCCTGTGCATGACCGGTTGCCCGTACTCGCTGATCTACAGCGCGACACAGACGATGGACAAGGTCCGGCTGCGGCCCGACGTGGAATATCACGATCGGCTGCTGGTCGAGCGCATCGGGCAGGACGGGAACCAGGTCTTCGCCCGCTGCCGGGACCTCGCCACGGGAGAGCGACACGAATTCCGTGCCGACCGTCTGTTCGTGGGGGCAGGAGCTCTGGGCAGCACGCGGCTGGTGCTGGGGTCCCTTCCGTCCCCGCCACCGAGCATCGATCTTGCGGAGGCGGCGCAGTTCATCGTCCCGTTCCTGTCCGCCCGCGCAGTGGAGGACCCACGTCGTCCGGGCACGCGCGACTTTGCGCTCAACCAGTTCAACGTGCTGCTGAACTTCGACGACGACGGCTACAACAGCTCCCACGTGCACTGCTATCCGTACAACCCGGCATTCTTCGACGCCCTGCCTGCACCGCTCCGGCGAGCGTCCGCCTCCTCTGCGGCGACGCAGGTGCTGCGACGGCTGACGGTCGGATTCGGCTATCTGCCGTCATGGGCCTCTCCGGCGATCAGGGTCACCCACCGGCGGAACAGCCAGGGCGGATTGCCGGCCCTCGATCTCACACCGAGCATCGACCAGCGACCGCCGATGCTGGGCAAGGCGCTTCGCCGGCTGGTCCGCGCCGCCCCCAGGCTCGACCTCTGGCCGCTGCTCACCCACGTCAGGCTCTCCGGCGCCGGCAAGAGCTACCACGTCGGCGGAGCCTTCCCCCATCGGGGAGCCACGGACCCGACGTCCGGATCCACCACCGATCGCTGGGGTCGTCTGCCGGACTGGGACCGCATCCACCTGGTCGACGGCTCGGTACTGCCCTCGATCGCCGCCACCACGTTCACCCTGACCGTCATGGCCAACGCCCACCGCATCACCAGCGAGGTTCTCGCCGCGGCGCGCGAGCCGTCCTCGCGGAGCTCGGCCCGATGAACCTCACCCTCCACCGGCGATGACCCTGCCCGGTCACCGCGGACGCCGCCGAGGAAAGTGGCCGACATGACGATCACCGCGGAGCGGTCCGGACAGTTCCCCCTCGGCGGCCGGCCGGTGAACCGGCTCGGCTACGGATCCATGCAACTGGCCGGACCGCATGTGATGGGTCCGCCGGCCGACCGGGACGCTGCGATCGCCGTCCTGCGGCGGGCCGTGGAGCTCGGCGTGGACCACATCGACACCAGCGTCTACGACGGACCGCACGTGGTCACCGAGCTGATCCGGGAGGCATTGCACCCCTATCCGGACGAGCTGACGATCGTCACCAAGATCGGGGCTCGCCGCACACCCGACGGTGAGTGGCCGGAGGCGCTGTCCCCCGACGAGCTGCGTCAGGCCGTCCACGACAACCTCGACCACCTCGGCGTCGACGTCCTGGACGTGGTGAACCTGCGGCTGCCCGGGTTCGCCAGGCCGATCGAGCGGTCGCTCGCCGAGCCGTTCGAGGCGCTGGTGGAGCTGCAGCAGCAGGGGCTCGTCCGCCATCTCGGGGTCAGCAACGTCACCGCCCAGATGCTCGCCGAGGCGCAGTCCATCGGCCGGGTCGCGTGCGTGCAGAACCACTACAACCTGGTGCACCGGGACGACGACCCGCTGATCGACGCGCTGGCGCGGGAGGGCATCCCCTACGTGCCGTTCTTCCCGCTCGGCGGATTCAGCCCCATCCAGTCCGCGGCCCTGGAGACGGTGGCCCGGAGGCTGGAGACGACGCCGATGGAGGTCGCGCTCGCCTGGTTGCTCGCCCGCTCCCCAAACCTGCTGCTCATCCCGGGAACCTCGTCGGTCGCCCACCTCGAGCAGAACCTGGAGTCGGCCGCCCGGGTGCTCGGCCCGGTCGAGCTCGAGGAGCTGGACCAGATCGGTGGCACCGGCGAACCGAATCCGGAGCTCTGACCCGGCCTCTGACCCGGCCCTTCCCAGCCCTTCCGGCCACAATGGCCATTGGGGCCGTCAGCGGACGGAGCGGATCCGGGCCACGGACACGGCACCGAGCACGGTGAACATCCCGGCGACGGCGAACAGGACGCCGTAGCCGCCGAGCTCGGCGATGACCAGGCTGGCCAGCAATGGGGCCAGCGCCTGCGGCGCGACGACGGCGACGTTCATGACGCCCAGCTCCCCGGCCACTGCTTGAGGATCGGGCAGCACCTGGGTGACCAGCGCCTGGTCCACCGACGTGTAGGCGCCGTACCCCGCGCCGAGGAGGATGCCGGCGACCAGCGCGCTGGGCCAGCTCGGCGCCACGACCAGGACCGTGCAGGCCAGCGCCTGCAGCACCGCCGCCCCGGCGACGAACACCCGTCGCCGGCCGGTGCGGTCGGAGAGCACTCCCCCGCCCCAGGTCGCCGCCACGGTCGCCACGAGGTAGACGAGCGTGAGGATCAGCAACGAGCCCTCGGGGTCGGCCACCCGCAGCCCGTCGGTGAGGAAGTACAGGAGATACGTCGTGCCCAGCGCGTTGCCCAGGTTGACCAGCAGCCGGCCCGCGAATGCCCACGCGTAGTCCGGGTGCCGCCCCGGGGCCACCCAGGTCGACCGCAGGGCGGCGGCCAGAGTTCGCGGCCGGCCGGTGCCGCGGGGCCCGGCCTCCCGGGTACGCAGGACCCAGGGCAGCGCGGCGACGACGAGCAGCACTGCCAGCACGGCGTACCCGGCGCCCGGCGCACCACCGAGCGCCGTCACCAGGCCGAGCCCGACGACGATGCCGAGCGCCTGCGGCCCGTAGATCGCCGCGGAGATCGTGCCGCGCTGATCGGGCGGCACGTCGTCGGCGATGGTCGCGGTCAATCCGGCCATCGCCGCGTACATGCCGAGCTGGGCCACCAGCCAGGCGCCGGCGACGGCCGTCCAGGATCCGGCGGCACCGGTCAGCAGCAGCCCGACGACGTAGCCCGCGATGCCGCCGGCCACCCAGACGCGCCGGCGGCCCCACCGACTGCGGGTGCGGTCGCACAGCGCACCGAACAGCGGCAGCGCGACCAGCGCGGCGAGGCCGGCCAGGCCGTTGACGAGGCCGAAGTCGCGCACCTTGTGCACCGGGTCGACGTCGGCCAGTTGCAGCGGCAGGAGCAACTGGACCGGCGCGAGCTGCGCCGCCCACACGCCCAGCCAGATCAGCGCGAACCGCACCGTCCAGCCGCGGCCCACAGGAGCGGTCGAAACGTCGCCGGCGGCCCGACCGACCGCAGCGGGAAGAGATGCCTCCATCTCAGAGGCGTCCGCCGGCCGGACCGAGGACCCGGTCGAGGTAGGCGTTGGAGAGGACGCCCTGGGGATCGAGGTGGTCCCGGAGCGCGACGAACTCACCGAACCGCGGGTAGCGCGCACCGAGGACATCGGCATCGAGACCGTGCAGCTTGCCCCAGTGCGGCCGGCCGCTCACCTCGCCCGCGATGGACTCCAGCGCGGAGAACCACGGACCCGGATCCGTTCCCGCGGGAACGTGGGCGGCGATGTAGGCGCTGTCGCGCCCCGACGCCGTGGACAGCGGGATGTCGTCCGCGGCGGCGATGCGGACCTCCACCGGGAACGCGGCGCGCCAGTCGTTGGCCTCGTGGACGCGACGCAGCTCGGCCAGCACGGCGGCCGCGTCGGCGCGCGGGATCGCGTACTCCATCTCCAGGAAACGGACCCGGCGGCGGCTGACGAAGACGCGGTGGGAGTGGTCTGTCCAGGTGCGGGCGCCCAGTGCCTTGGCCGACATCCGGGCCAGCGGCGGGACGAGCGCAGGCACCCGGCGGCCGGCGGCGACGACCCCCGCGAAGGCCCCGTTGGCCAGGATCTCGTCGTCCCACATCGCCCGCCACCGTGGCAGCGGCGCGAGGCCCTCCTCCAGCGGCACACGGGTGTTGGACTTCAGCAGCGTCACGTCGGTGTGCGGGAACCAGTAGAACTCCACGTGATCGGTCGAGGTCATCAGCTCCTCGAAGCGCTCCAAGGCGCCCGTGAGGGTGCCCGGCCCCTCGACGGCCCTCAGCGCGAACGCGGGGACTGCCTGCAGCGTCACCGCCGTCACCACGCCGAGCGCCCCCAGCCCGATCCGCGCGGCCGAGAACACCTCCGGATGGCGGGTGGCGTCGCAGTCGAGCACCGCACCGTCCGGCGTCACCAGTTGCAGGCCGCGGACCTGCGTGGCCAGTCCACCGAACTGCGCCCCGGTGCCGTGCGTGCCGGTCGAGAGGGCCCCGGCGACCGTCTGCCGGTCGATGTCCCCGAGGTTGGTGAGCGACCAGCCTCGGCGCACCAGCTCGGCGTTCAGCCGGTGCAGCGGAGTACCGGCCCCGACCGTCACGAGTCCGTCCGCGCCCACCTCACCGATGCCGGTGAGACGGCCGCAGGTCAGCTGGATGTCCTCGGGCCGGCCGATCCCGGTGAAGGAGTGCCCGCTGCCGATCGGCCGCACCCGGCGGCCGCCCGCCGCGGCGGCGGTGAGGACGGCGGCGACCTCGTCGCTGGAACCCGGCTGCACGACCTCGGCGTCGGTGCGCTCGTTGCCGGCCCAGTTGCGCCAGCGCGTGCGGTTCCCGGGGGTTGCCGGAGCTTCCGTCACACAGGGCCTCCTTCGTCGGTCGCTCGCACTCTGCTGCCCGGGACTGCGCTGGTCAACGGCTGTGTCGGGTTGACCCGCCGCACTCGTGACCGGCAAGGTGCGCCGTGATGAGCGTCCCCGAGCCCGACGTCCACGGCGCGCGCCAGCGGGCCCGGCTGGACGACGCGACTGCCGATCTCGACCCGCCCCTGGCCGTCCTCGACCTGGACGCACTCGATGCCAATGCTGACGACCTGGTCCACCGGGCAGCGGGCAAGCCGATCCGGGTGGCGAGCAAGTCGGTGCGGAACCGCGGGGTGCTCCGTCGGGTGCTCGCCCGGCCGGGGTTCGCCGGCGTCCTGGCCTACTCGTTGCCCGAGGCGCTGTGGCTCAGCGGCGGCGAGGAACCGGTCAGCACCGACGTCGTCGTCGGTTACCCGTCGGCCGACCGGTGGGCGCTGCGGCGACTGGCGGCCGACGACGCCGCGGCGGCACGGGTGACCCTGATGGTCGACTCGGCCGAGCAGCTCGATCTCGTCGACGACGTCGTCCCCCCTGACCGGCGGGCGGCCCTGCGGGTCTGCCTGGACGTCGACGCCTCCCTCCGGGCCGCCGGGGGCCGGGTGCACGTGGGGGTGCGCCGTTCCCCCGTGCATTCCGCCGCCGACGCGGTCTCACTCGCCCGGAAGGTGACGGACCGCCCGGGCTTCGCACTGGTCGGGCTCATGGCCTACGAGGCGCAGATCGCCGGCGTGCAGGACGCCCCCGCCCACCGGCCACTGCGCGGGCTCGCCGTCCGGGGGATGCAGAAGGTGTCGGCGCGCGAGCTGGCCGGCCGCCGGGCCGAGGTCGTCGCCGCCGTCTCGGCCGTGGCCCCGCTGGAGTTCGTCAACGGCGGCGGGACCGGCAGCATCGAGCGGACGGCGGCCGAGGACGCCGTCACCGAGGTCGCTGCGGGGTCGGGGCTCTACTGCCCCGTCCTCTTCGACGGGTACCGGGCCTTCGCGGCGCGGCCGGCGGCGTTCTTCGCCGTCCCGGTCACGCGCATCCCCGTCCCCGGCACGGTGACCGTGGCCGGTGGCGGCTGGAGCGCCTCCGGCCCGCCGGGCACCGACCGGCTGCCCGTGCCCACCTGGCCGGCCGGACTGTCCTGGCTGCCCACGGAGGGGGCCGGTGAGGTACAGACGCCCCTGCGCGGCCCCGGGACGGCGTCCCTGCGGGTCGGTGATCGGGTCTGGTTCCGGCACGCGAAGGCCGGCGAGATCTGCGAGCACGTGAACGAGCTGCACACGCTGACCGGCGACCGGCTGACCGGCGCGCTGCCTACCTACCGCGGCGAGGCCCGGGCCTTCGGCTGATCACTTCCTGCGTGATCATCGAGTTGTTGTCGTCGACACGGGAAGACGCACCGGTACGGACGGCAACGACCCGATGATCAACTGGGGAGGCGCCGCTCAGCGGGCGCGCAGGACCCGCGTCTCGTCGAACACCGGCTCGGCTGACTCGTAGACCTGCCCGTCGGCGCCGAACACCAGGAACCGGTCGAACGAGCGGGCGAACCAGCGGTCGTGGGTGACCGCCAGGACCGTGCCGTCGAACGCGCCCAGCGCCTCCTCCAGCGACTCCGCCGACAGCACGTCGAGGTTGTCGGTGGGCTCGTCGAGCAGCAGCAGCGTCGCCCCGGAGAGCTCGAGCAGCAGGATCTGGAACCGCGCCTGCTGGCCGCCCGACAGCGTCCGGAACTGCTGCTCCCCCTGGTCGGCGATGCCGTAGCGGCGCAGCGCCGCCATCGCCCGTCCGCGGTCGACGCCCGGACGACCCGGCTCGCCGTGCCACAGCAGGTCGACCGGTGTGCGCTCCTGCCACTCTGGATGGGCGTGGGTCTGGGCGAAGAACCCGGGGACGACGCGCGCGCCGAGCCGCCAGTCGCCGGTGTGCGGCACGTGCTGACCCGCGAGGAGACGGAGGAAGTGCGACTTGCCGGCGCCATTGGCACCCAGGACGCCGACGCGGTCGCCATACCAGACCTCGACGTCGAAGGGCTTCATCAGCCCGGTCAGCTCCAGCTGCTCGGCGATGACCGCGCGCACCCCGGTACGACCACCCCGGAGTCGCATCGCGACCTTCTGCTCGGGCGGGCGGTCCGGCGGCGGCCCGGCGGCCTCGAACTTCGCCAACCGGGTCTGCATGGCGTGGTAGCGGTTGGCCATGTCCGGTGAGTTGGCCGCCTGCTGCTGAAGGGTGCGGACGAGGTCGACCAGCCGCTGGTGCTCCTCGTCCCAGCGTCGCCGCAGTTCGGCCAGCCGTTCGTGCCGCGCCGTCCGGGCCTCGTGATAGCTGACGAAGCCGCCGCCGTGCACCCAGGCGGACCCGCCCTCGACGGTGACGACGCGGTCGGCGACGCGGGCGAGCAGTTCCCGGTCGTGGCTGACGAAGAGCACGGTCTTCCGGGTGTCGAGCAGCCGTTCCTCGAGCCACCGCTTGCCGGGGACATCGAGGTAGTTGTCCGGCTCGTCGAGGAGCAGCACCTCGTCGGGGCCGCGCAGCAGCGCCTCCAGCGCCAGCCGCTTCTGCTCCCCGCCCGAGAGCGTGGACAGCTCCCGGTACTTGCAGTTGTCGTAGGGCATGCCCAGCGCGGCGACGGTCACGGTGTCCCAGGTGACCTCGGCCTCGTAGCCACCGACGTCGCCCCAGTGCGAGAGCGCGTGGGCATACGTCATCTGCCCGCGCTCGTCGTCGGTCTCCATGAGCGCCAGTTCCGCGGCCTCCATCGCCTCCCACGCCTCGCGGACGGCGGGAGGGGACAGGTCGACGAGGAAGCGCTGCACGTTCGTGTCGTCGCGCACCGAGCCGATGAACTGCCGCATCACGCCGAGCCCGCCGGTGCGGGCGACCGATCCCGCCTCCGGGATGAGGTCACCGGCGATGATGCGGAGCAGCGTCGTCTTGCCGGCCCCGTTCTCACCGACCAGCGCGGCGCGGGCGCCCTCCCCGATCCGGAAGTTGACGTCGTCCAGGAGTACCCGCCCGTCCGGAAGGGTGTGCCTGACCCCGGTCACATCGACGTATCCCACCGCGCCATCATCCGGGACGCGGCAACCGGGTTGCCGCCGCGCCTCAGGGCAGGGAGACCCGCAGCCGCTGGCGGGCCAGCCGCTCGACCAGTTCCGGAAGCGCATCGGTGGGCGAACCCCGGAGCTCCTCGCGGCAGGTGCGGACCACCAGGACGATCGATCGCGGGCTCAGCTCCGGGAACTCCTCGGCCAGGCGGCTCGAAGCGGAACGGACGGACAGATCGGGGACGGTGGGCAGAACTGCCAACGTCATGAAGGGTCCTTCGGTGTGCGTGCCGCCGCGGCGGCAGGGGGCGGTGATCTCTGGCAGACGCATACCTTCACGGCCGGGGGCGTCATGGTCCAGGGACCAAGGTCCCCGCCGCCGCTGGGCGTCGGCGTGTCATCCACGCGCAGCGCAGGCTCCGGGTGCCCGATCAGGGACCAAGTCCTCCTGTCGGTCCGTCCGCAAGGGGGCGAGCATCCGGGTACCGGACTCGACGACGACCTCACCGGAGGTGCCCCGTGCGTTTCCGCGACCGGAGGGAAGCCGGGCGGCTGCTGGCCGAGCGACTGGAGCCGTTGCGCGGGCAGGACGTCGTCGTGCTCGGGCTGCCGCGCGGAGGCGTCCCCGTCGCGGCCGAGGTGGCCCGGGCACTCGGCGTGCCTCTCGACGTCATCGTCGTCCGCAAGGTGGGTGTCCCCTTCCAGCAGGAGCTCGCCATGGCCGCCGTCGGCGAGGGCGACGTCGTGGTGGTCAACGACCGGGTCGTCGGAATGGCCGGCGTCGAGCCCGAGGAACTCGAGCGGGCCGAACGGCGGGAGCGGGTGGAGCTGGAGAGCCGGGTCCAGCGGTTCCGCGGGGACCGGCGCCGCATCCGGCTCGCCGGGCGGACCGTCGTCCTGGTGGACGACGGGATCGCGACCGGCTCGACCGCCCGGGCCGCCTGCGCCATCGCGCGGGCCCTGGGAGCGGCGCGCATCGTGCTGGCCGCGCCGGTCTGCGCCCGCGCGGCCGCCCGCCAGCTGGCTACCGACGTCGACGAACTGGTGTGCCTGGAGACGCCGCGCGACTTCGGGGCGGTCGGGCAGTTCTACGTCGACTTCCGGGCGACCGAGGACGGCGAGGTGGTCGATCTCCTCCAGCAGGCCGCCCGGGCGGTGGCCCCGGAGCCTGATCCGCAGGCCGGATGAGTCAGGCCGCGGAGCAGCCCTTCTCCCCGGCCGTGGCGGCGAACCACGCGGCGATGTCGTGGGGCATGCCGAACTCCTCAGCCCAGCAGGATGGACAGCACCGTCGCCCCCGCGGCCAGCAGCATCGCGACGACGATGATCATCGCCACCAGTCGCCTGCGACGTGCGGACTCGCGTCCCCCGGCGCCTCCCAGCCCCATCATGGCGGCAGGCTACCGCCGGGAACCGGTATCCGGGCCGGGCCGCCGCCCCCACAGCAGGGTGTCCAGCGCGGTGCCGGCCGGGGTCTGCCGCCGGACCTGCTCCAACCGCTCGACGTCGAGCAACGCCGCGACGGGCGCCAGCCGGTCGACGCTGTGGAGGATGGTGGGCTCCTGCGGTCCGCCCACCCCCGCGGTGATGTTCTCGACGTCGTGCCCGAGCACGAGCAGCCGCCCACCGGGCCGCAGCCAGCCGACCGCCCGGGTGAGCAGCGCGGTGGTCTCTGCCTCGGGCAGGTGCAGGTAGGCGACCAGCACCAGGTCCAGGCTCGCCGGCCGGGCCCACCAGGTGGTGACGTCCGCGGTCACCCACGTGACCCGGTCCGCTCCCGGCTGCGCCCGTCCTCGGACAAGTCCCACGTCGGAGAAGTCGACGGCGGTGACGCCCCAGCCGAGCCCGGAGAGCCACAGCGCGTGCCGACCCTCGCCCGCCGCCAGGTCGACCGCATCCCCAGGCGGCAGGCCCACGAGCAGCTCGGCGATCAGCGCGTTGGGCTCGGCCGACCACTGCTGCCGCTCGGCGTACCGCTCGTCCCAGTCCTCCGCCCGCATGCGCTGGAGTCTGTCGTACCCGCCTGCCACGGTGACCCCATGACGTCGCTGCGGGAGGTCGCGCTGCTGCGGCTGGCCGCCCAGTGGGTGGCCGGGCCGCCGGCCGCCACCCCGGCCGAAGTGGTCCGGCGGCTCGGCGCCGTGCAGGGCCAGGACTTTCCGGGCGCGGTCACCTCGATCGCCCTGCGGACGGCGGACCGGTGCCGGAAGGACGTCGAGGTCGCTCTGGACGACGGCGAGATCGTCCGCTCCTGGCCGATGCGGGGCACCCTGCACGTGCTCGCAGCCGACGATCTGCACTGGATGCTCGAGTTGCTCGGTCCCCGGGCGATGGCCGGGCTGGCCGGGCGGCGGGAACGGCTCGAGCTCACCGAGTCCGACGCCGAGCGCGCGCGGGAGATCGTCACCGCGGCGCTGGACGGCGGTCGCCGGTTGCGGCGGGCCGACCTGCTCACCGTGATCAACGACGGCGGTGTCGCGACAACCGGGCAGCGCGGCTATCACCTGCTCTGGTTCCTCGCGCAGACCGGCACGCTGTGCCTGGGCCCGACCGACGGCGGGGGCGAGCAGCTCTTCGTGCTGCTCGACGACTGGGTCCGGGCACCCCGCCGGCTGGCCGGCGAGGAGGCGCTCGGCGAGCTCGCGCGGCGCTTCTTCCTCGGGCACGGCCCGGCGACGGCCCAGGACCTGGCACGGTGGGCCGGGATCACCCTGCGCGACGCCCGGGCCGGGCTGGCGGTCGCCCGGCCGGAGCTCGCCGTGCTCGACGTCGACGGCGCCGAACATCTCATGGATCCGGTGACGCCCGACCGGCTGGCGGCCTGCCGCGAGGAGGCGGGCGGGCTGTTCCTCCTGCCCGGGTTCGACGAGTTCGTCCTGGGCTACGGCGACCGCCGGGCGATCATCGACCCGGAGTTCGCCGGGCGCATCGTGCCGGGGAACAACGGCATGTTCCGGTCCACCGTCGTCCACGGGGGTCGGATCGTCGGCACCTGGCAGTGGACGGGGCGGGGGGCCACGCGGCGGGTGACCGCCACTGCGTTGACCACGTTCCCCGCCGATGTCGAGGCCGCTGTCTCCCGGGCGGCGGTCGCGCTACCTGCCTGATGACGCCGATCGGCCGGCTCCGCGTCGGGCTCCTGTCGGAGATCTTCCGTGGACGCCCGCAGGAGGCGGCCGCCGTCCTCGGCGCCGGCTGGTGGCCCTACGGGCCGGCGCCCCACCGCACGACCCTCGAGACCTTCCTCGGCTACTCGGCACAGCAGGGGCTCGCCGCGCGCATCTACGCGCCCGAGGAACTCCTCGCGCCGGTGACGTGGGAGCGCCTCACGGTCCGAGCCTCGTCGAGGAGCCCGAGCCGGGAACTCAGTCGCACGGTGCCGGTCGGGTCGATTCCCCGGCGGCGCGGAACCGGACCTCGTGTCCCGAATCGTCCCGGAACACCGCCTCGTCGGCCGCCAGCAGGGTCAGCGTGCCGCGCTGGTACGGGTTGCCCCACCCGGGCGGTGGGTTGCCGGGACCGTCCACCATCGGCGGCTCCGCTGCGAACCAGGTGCCGCCGATGTCCGTTCCGACGACGCCGCAGTGGGTCAGCAGGTCGACGGGGTACGCCACGCCCACCTGAGGTGACGCAGGCACGGCCAGCACCTGACCCGGACCGGTCGGGGCACCGGCCGCGGCCCGGGTGTCACCTTCCGCCCCCTCCACCGGTGATTCCGTGGTCGTCGAGGTGGAACCCGTTCCGACCGCGGCCACGGGATCGGACCGGTCGACGCCGACCAGCCAGACCGAGCCGGCCACGACCGCAGCGGCGGCCGCGGCGACCAGGGCCGCCCCACGCCGGCGCCGGCG